>NZ_MOWP01000024.1:0-915 GCF_001983215.1 Frankia sp. CcI49 | reverse complement strand
GTCCGCCTAATTTTTGTTTGGGTGTGACGGGCAGCCCTCCCTTCTCCCATCTGGAGAAATCTGCCAGGTGGGAGAGGCGGAGGGCTGTCGCATGCATGAAGAGCTGGGTGGAATGATGTTGCGAGGATCTCCCTGATAGGGGTGTGTACTCGCACCAATCACACCAGGTGGGCCGGGTTGGTGATCTGATCTACTTTTGCCATGTGATCCGGTCCGGATGAGTTCGACGCTTTGCTGTCGCGAAATATGTCACTCGAAATTTTTCCGCAACACGCCGGTCTGGTGGAAGCGGTTGATCCGACGGCTTGATAGCTACCATCCCGCTGCGACGAGGTGGATCCTGATGTCGAGCGGGGAAATCATGATTGTTAAGAAGACTTGGTCCGTTCTGGCTCTGGCCGGTGGAATATCTGCTGCTGCTATCTTGCCGGCGTCTCCTGCCAGGGCTGACATATCGATAGCCGTTGATCCGGCTCCAGCCAACCTGGTGGCGCCCGTGGTCGCTGTAGGAGATGGCCAGGAGAGTGTCGGAGAAGTGGAGCCCAGGGTTTTGGATGCCGGGCAGGGCCTGGCTATTCCGAGCGGATTGAACCTCTCCATTCTGTCGACCGGAAGCATCACGATCGGTATTGGCGCGCCGGTTACTGCGGAGACCATTGTCGGTGGCCCGACGAGTACCTTCGGTGCGGCGTCCAGCGCTCAGGGTGGGTCGACTGGCTCGTTCGATGGCGACGGAACCCAGGGCGGGTCATCCCAAACAACCAGACCGGTTGAGGAAGGCGTGACCATCGATATCTCCACACCGCGGAACCTTGGCGGCAAGGAGACGACCGGGTCGTTCGGTAAGGGTGGCGCTCAGGGTGGGTCGACCGGGTCGTTCGGTAAGGGCGGGTCCCAGGGTGGGTCGACCGGGTC
>NZ_MOWP01000023.1:0-165636 GCF_001983215.1 Frankia sp. CcI49 | reverse complement strand
CAGGGTGGGTCGACCGGGTCGTTCGGTAAGGGTGGCGCTCAGGGTGGGTCCACCGGGTCGTTCGGTAAGGGTGGGTCGACCGGGTCGAACCACGCGGCCGTCGACGGCTTCGCACCGACCGGGAGCGCTGCCGACACGTCGATCAGCCAACTCCTTCAGGATCTCCTGGAGTTCTCCGCGATTGTTCACTGGCTTGGCTTCTAGAACAGTTCCGCGGATGGTCCACGGAAAATGCGGAAACCGGGTGCGTCGCAGCGCCAGATGATTTCGCGCATGTGGACGAGTAGATCCCGGCTGGGTGGGCTCATCCTGTTCCGAAGAGCCATGGCGATGGTTGTTGGGGCGGCGGTCGCGGGTCCCCGGCCCGCTGGTGCTGATCGGTGCGGGTGCAGCGCTGTGATCGGTGCGGGTCGGCGGACGTGTGTCGACCCGCACCGGCGGACAGCGGTGGATCAGGATATGCGGGCGATTCCGCCGTACCAGCTGACCTGGGCGTCGGTCGGCCCGTCCGGCGCCGGCTCGGCCCGCCAACGATGGACGATCTGCACCCCGGGCTCGACGAGATCGAGACCTTCGAAGAAGCCCTCGATCTCCTTTCGGGTCCGGGTGGTGAGGGGGATCCCGCGCTGCCGGTAGATCTCGACGAGTCGCCCGGCCTCCTCCGGCGCGACGTCGGCCGTGCAGTGGGTGAGCGCGAGATAGCTGCCCTTGGGCATCGCGTCGAGGTACCGACGGAGAAGCTCGGTCACCTCGTCGACGTCGGGGAAGAAGTGGAGGATCGCGATCAGGGACAACGCCACGGGGCTGCTCATGTCGAGGGTTTCCCGTACCTCGGGCGAGGCCAGGATCTTCTCCGGTTCGCGCAGGTCGGCGTCCAGGTAGGCGGTGCGGCCTTCGGGTGTGCTGGTGAGCAGTGCACGGGCGTGCGCGAGGACGATCGGGTCGTTGTCGGCGTAGACCACCCGCGACTCGGGGGTGATGCTCTGGGCGACCTCATGCAGATTGGGCGAGGTCGGGATGCCGGTGCCGATGTCCAGGAACTGGCGCAGGCCCACCTCGCCGGCAAGGTATCGGGTCGCACGGTGGACGAAGGCGCGGTTCTGCTGGGCGGCGATGCGCAGTGCCGGGAACGCCGTCAGCGCATGTTCAGCGGCTTCCCGGTCGGCCGGGAAGTTGTCCTTGCCACCCAGAAAGAAGTCGTACATGCGAGCGGAATGCGGGACGTCCGTCCGCAGGTCGACCGGCTCGATCTGCTCCACCGGCCAGCCATACCTGTTCTTGTTGTCGCTCACGTCCCGGCCTCTCTCAGCGTCGTCCGGACATCGGCATGCACCGTCCCCGCATGCGTCTTGCCGGCGGCCGAGCGGTATCTGCCTGCCGGGTCAGGGAGCAGCGAGATGTTACCGAATTATGATGGTTCGATCTCAGGGAGTGGCAGGTGGGTCGGCAACGGGACGTGGCGTGGTAGCCCCGCCTGGTGCACGCTCCAGTGGGCGGCGGCCCAGGCGGCTGGCTCCTTTTCCCTGAGTTGAGGAGGATTCGGTCGTGACTGACAACGGTGAAGAGGCCCCCGGCGTCACTCGGACCCGAGGGGCTGCCTGGCGTCTGCTGGACAGGGTGCTGCTCCACGCCCGGGTGGAGTCCGTCGGAATGCTCGCCCGCCGAACGCGGCGCATCGTGCTCACCGGTCCGGCGCTGGCGGATCTCGCCTGGTCACCCGGGCAGAACGTGACGGTGTTCCTCGCCGATCCGACCAGGCTGGCGGGGTGGCGCAATGGCCCACGTGACCTCAAACGCAGCTACTCGGTGTGGGACTACGACCCGTCCGGCCGCATGGAGCTGGCCGTGTACGACCACGGCGGCGAGACCCCTGGGACGTCCTGGGCCCGTCGGGTGGTCCCGGGCGACGAGGTCATCGTCACCCGGCCGGAGGGGCGCCTGGTGACCCGTCCCGAGGCGGGCGTGCACCTCTTCGTCGGAGAGGACACGGCGGCCGTCTCGTTCGGCGCGATGCTCCGCACGCTGCCCGCACCGACCCTGGTCCGTGGTGTGATCGAGTGCGATGAGGAGGATGACCGGCTTCCGCTGCCGCGTGCCACGGAGCTGACCTGGGTCCATCGGCGCGGTGTGCCTGCCGCCTCCTCCTCGCTGCTGACCGCGGCGCTCGCCGATCTCGATCTCTCCGGTGGCGAGCCCGGCGCTGCCTACGTGGTCGGTGAGGCTCGCACCTGCCAGGCTGTCCGGCGCCATCTCATCGATGAGCGGGGCTGGCCCCGGCAGCGGGTTCTGGTCAGGGCCTTCTGGACCCCGGGCCGCCGTGGGATGGACTGACCAGTGCGTACGCCGCGGCCGTGGCAAACGGGGTCGCGACCGGCGGAGACTCCTTCCGGATTCCTTCCGTGATCGAGGCAGGCGCGGCGTCCGCCCACCCGATCAGGCCGCCAGCCGCGCCGGCCGGTGGCCTGCGCCGGCCGGGCAGGTGGCTGCGGGCCGGTTCACCCCAGGCGGGGGAGCGCCGAGGGTCGTCCGGGGCCGGACCTGCGGCTTCCCGTCGGCGGGCTTGCCCGTGTGAGCCCAGGTAGCCGTGTCGGCGGATCACCTGGAAGGGCCAGCGAAGGGCGCAATGCCGAAGAACTCTGAAGAGTCGACGCCCGGTTGCGTGACGCTTGTGCCGGTGTACGACAGGATGGCCGGGTGCCTCCCCGCCGCTCTGCTGGTCGGCGCGCGATCCCGACCCCGCTCGCGCCGAACACCGCCCCACGTGCCGTTTCGGTGACGCTGCCGACGCGTCCGGGCCCGTCGTCTCAGCAGGCGCTTCCCCTGCCTGTCGACTCCGCTCGTCAGCCTGTGCGCCTGCGTGACCTTCCCACCGTGGTGAGCTGCGGAGGCTGCGACCAGCGCTGGTCCGAGCTGGAGGCCGCGCACTGCCGGGCCTGTCATCAGCTCTGGCCGACAGTGGACGGCTTCGATGACCATCTTGTGGAGTGCCCGGCCTCGCCGGAGATCGCGCCCAGGAAGGCGAAGCGGATTCCCGACCAGCGCCGGAACTCCCCGGAGGCAGCCCAGGAGCCGGCCGAGCGTGCCCAGCCGTCGGCGGGGGCCGCGCGGGACGAGTGGAACGTCGCCTGACCGCAGGCCGCTGTCCGCTGTCCGCGTCGGCGTTCGTCCCTTCCTTCGCGCCGGACGTCGCGCCGGACTTCGTATCGGTGTCCGCGTTTGGCGGTCGTTCTCGGTGGATGATGCGGTCATTGGGCCCGACAGCCCGGTGATCGGGTCAGCAAGCTGCTACGTTCCGGCGCGGGAGCGTGCGCGCGCGTTCCGCGATGGTGGGCTCGGAACGGGAGGACGGCATGACCGTGTGCGGGCTGCTGCGGCTGGACGGTGCCGACGTCCGCCGGTCGGAGCTGACCGGAATGCTCGCGGCGTCCTCCATCGGTCTTCCCGCCGCGCGCCGGGTGCATCTGGATGGTTCGTTCGGTGTGGTCACAGCCGCGGATGATGCGGTCGGATCCATGCCACCTGTGCTGGTGGGGCCGGCCGGGCTGGTCGTCGTGATCGTCCACCACGGGGCGGGAGCGAGGGTGGTGCGGGTCGGTCGAGCCGGGGGCGCCCGAGTGGCCGCGCCGACGAGCCAGGCAGGCGCCGCCACCGGGCCTTTCCGCACCGCCGGTTCGATCGGTACCGTCGGCCCGCCGGGGCGGCGTGCCGCCTCGGACGGATCCGATGGCTCCTCGGCCGGCACCGGATCGGTGACTGTGCTGCGTCCCGCCGGTCCGCGCCCGGTCGGCCTGCGTCCTGCGGACGCGGGGGAGTCGCTCCCGGCGGTGGATGCCGCGGATGCCGCGGGCGGCGTGGATGTTGTGGACGCCGGGGCGCCGTGGCGGGAGCCGACCGGCGACGGCGGCTGGGACGAACGCAATCACGGTGTTCGGGCAGCGGACGCGCTGATGGCCTCGTACCGCGCCGCCGGGCAGCGTGCGCTGGGCACGCTGGGCGAGCATCTGTTGGCGATCGTCTGGGAACCGACCCGCCGAAGACTGATTGTCAGCCGGGGTGGCCGGCGTGCGGATGACCTGGTGGTCTGGTCCGACGGCCGCTATTTCGCCTTCGGCGCCGAGCCGGGGCAGGTGCTCGCGGTGGGGTCACTGGGCTCCGTCCGCCCGCGCCGGCTCGCGGCTGGTGAGACCCTGCCGGTGACCGTGGCGACCAGGCTCCGCAGGCCTCCCGCGGCCGACTTTCTTCCCCAGGAAGCCGAATCCGCCGTGTTGGACACTCCTGTCACCTGACCGGCGCACGCCAGGTGGCGCACCGCGGCATTCGTGAGCTATGCGGAGGCGGCGCCCCGGCCGGCCCGTACGAGGGTGACGACCTTCCGCTCCGCGACAAAGGACAGGAAGGGGATCGTGCCCGCCAGCATGAGGAGGATCGTCCTCTTCGCGGGGAACCGCAGGCGGCTCGCCAGATCGAACGCCGCGGCCAGGTAGATCATGTAAAGCAGCCCATGGATGGGCCCGATGGTCTTCACCACGGCCGGCTCGTCCGCCAGATACTTCAGCGGCATGCCGACGACGACCAGAAGAATCAGCACCACGCCGACCACGTAGGCGATGATCCGGTAGCGCAGCAGCGAGGAGCGGACGGCGGCGGGCGTGGAGCGCGGCCCGCCCTGTGCGCCGGGTCTGCTGGGCTCGGCCGTGCTCGGCCGGGACGTCACGGGCTCTGAGGATGCCGTCACCGGCGGCCTCCCTTACGGTCGTTGTCCGGGCCGGTGGCGTCGCGTTCGTACAGCGACGCGAGATAACGGTTGTAGGCGGCGAGCTCGAGGTCCTCTTCGGTCTCCGCCTCCGAGCCGACGGCCGAGACCTGGCCGGGACGTGCCTGGGGCAGCGGGGTTACCGCGACGGCACCCGCGGTGCCCTGCTGCGGCACGGTCGCCGGAACGGCGGCACCAGCGGCACCCGCGACACCGGTGGCATCCGCGGTGCTCCCGTCGACGGATGGCGCGGGAGCCTCCGGAGCTATGCGCCCGCCAAGGCCCCACTGGGGGCCGGAGTCCTCTTCGGCGTCCCGCGGATGGAGGTCCTCGGAGACCATCCGCCACCACCAGTAGGCGACGAAGGCCGCGAAGATCGGCCACTCGACGCCGTAGAAGAGGTTCTGCATGCTGCCGTGATCGGACTCACCCTTGGTCCACTGCCAGATGCCCATCCGCAGGAAGAGCCCGATCAGCGCGAGCGCGAGCGCATGGCGGGCGATCCACGACGGGCGGAGCAGAATCCTGCGCACGCAGCCGACGGTACCTGTCCGTCCGCGCGGGCGGGTAGCTCCGGCGATCCGGACGTGGCGGGCGTAGGCACCGGCGATCTGACGACGGATCGGAAAGCGGCCACGGTGAGCGACCCAATGGATCACGAGGCCCAACGGATCGCGGGACCGTGGAAGTGGTGGTGGGAGGTCCGTGGACGCGTGGAGGGCAGCCCTCCCACCATCCGCGGGGCTCGGTGACCGCGGGCGGATGACGGAACCGCCGACGGAGATGTGACGTGTGAGCTCCGCGTGCTGGCACCAGAGCGGTAGTGCTCCGGTGCCAGTGTCGGTTCGGCCCGCCCGCCCGGCTGGGGGGGGTTAGCGGGGATCGGGCGGGCCGGAACGACCACCACAACCTGGCGCGGTATGCGGTGGTGCGCTCATATGTCCAGTCGTCCGGGGGCCGTCGGAGGTTGCCGCGGATCGCGGATTTTTTTTCCGTTGTTTTTCGGGGTGATGCGGTGCCGCAGTGATGGCGCCGTCGGAGGGCGTGGACCTGCCGGCGCCAGTAGCCGGTGCCGGTGTCGACGGGTCTGCTCGGCCGACGGATCGGCTCGGCCGACGGGTCGGCTCGGCGGTCAGTAGAGGACGGCCGCCGCGAGGGTGAGCATCCGGCTGCCGTCGCTCGCCGTGACGCTGATGGGCGTCGATCCCGCAGCACGTGGAAGCCACACGGAGAGCACGGCGTCGGCGTCGCCGTTGGCCTTGGCGCCATGCGACGAGCCCAGTGCCACCTGATGGGACTCGGCATCCCGGCCGTCCCCGACGACCACGGTGAACGCGGCGTTCGGCCCCCCGAGATACAGGTCGAGGCGTCGGGGACCCGATCGTGCGTCGATGCTCAGCCGAAACCGGGAGGTGGCGAGGCGGTCGTTGTCTCCCGTGCCGGACGCGAGCGGCCGGCCACCCGTCCACGAGAAGCTGTTCCGGAAGCTGCCGGCCGCGGTGGCCGCGGCCAGGCGGCTGGTGTCGATGCTCGCGGCCGGATGGGCGGCGCGGGTCTGCACGCCTGCGTTGAACAGCACCCAGTCGAGGCAGCCATGCGCTGGTAGGGCCGTCCGCTCGCTGGCACCGAACACCCGAGCGGAGGCGGAGCTGCCGGCGGACTCGCGCGTGGACGCATCGCGATCGTGCCCCGTGCCGGACGAGTCCCCGAACCGGTGGTAGGAGGAGTCGTCGCCGTCGCGGCCCTGCGTGCCGGTTGAGGAGTCACGGTCCTGTTGCTGGCCATGCTGACGGTCCGAAGCACCGCCTCCTGCTCCGCCTCCCCAGCCGGAGCTGCCTCCCCAGCCGGAGCCGGATGCCGAGCCCGCCATCCCACGCGCCGTTCCGCGCACCGTGCCAGGCTTCGTGGCACCGGTGCCCCCGTTGGGTTGTTCCCCCGGGGACGGGCTGGTGGCGTCGGTGGTGGGCGTCGGCACCGGCGGAGTCCGCGTCGGAGCGGCGGACTCGGCGAGCTGTTCGGACGGCCGCACGACGCCCTTGGTCGGCGGGGGCTCGGTGGTGGGTGCGACGGGAGTCCGGGTTGCCGGGTGTGATGAGACGGTCACGGTGCCCAGGTCGGGGCTGCTGTGAGTGAGCACGCTGCTCAGCAGGAACACCCCGACGATCGACGCGGCGCCGGCACCGGCGAGGAGCGGCAGGCGGCCTCGGCCTCGGTCCTGGGCCGGGCGTGGCCGTGGTCGGACCCCGCCCGGCCGTTTCGTCACCAGGTCGCGGCGCCCGGACGTCGACCGAGGGGTCCACGTGGCGGACCGACTGTCGACCGTGCGGTCCGTGCCGGGCGTGTCGTCGGTCGTGCTGGTCCCGGCCGTGGCGGACGCGCCGGCCGGGGGCAGCGCGGGTTCCGTGGTGAGCAGGCCTCCTGCCTGGAGGCGGGCACGGATTCGCTCCGTGTTCGGATCGTGGCTTGCGAGTTCGCGGGCGAACAGGGCCCGCAGTGTGCTGGTGAAATCGTCAGCGGGTGCGGATTCGGGGCGCGCGGCGTTCCCGGCAGCTCCGGCCTTCCTGGCAGCTCCGGCGTTGGCAGGCCCGGTGTTCTCGGTGGGCCTGTGCACGCCGCCGAGAACGCCCGACGGCTCGTTGGTGGAAGCTGGGCGCGTGTCGGGGATGCCGCTCCCAGGGGTGTGCTCGTCCGTCTGGGAGCGAGCAGAGCGTCTCGTGAAACGATCACGGAACATGACATGCCCATTATGCGAGTACCGGGGGTTACCCGTGAACGCGCACTGTCGCACGCGCCCGTTCATACGGCCTCCACGATCAGGAAATCCGGGTGGGAGCGGTGACATCGTGGGTGGCGTGACCCCCGTGTCAGCTCAGCTCTCACTGCCCCGGAGCCGGCCGTGCGCCTCGCCCTCCCGTAGCCGGTTCAACGCTGACCGCGCGGCGGCCGCCGGATCCACCGCGCCACCGACGCGCCGCCGGGACCGTGGGGCACCGCCACGGCGGGCGGCTGCTGAACGAGTGGTGGGTGGCTCCTGCTGGGGCACGGATCTGCCCGCTTCGTGGGGTGGGATCAGGTCTGGCCGCGCGCCGAGCAGCCGTTCCAGCTCGGTCACGGCCTTGGAGGTCTGGCTCTTGACCGTGCCGACCGAAACGCCGAGGATCCGCGCGGTTTCCGCTTCGGAAAGATCAAACGCGTAGCGCAACACCACGCAGGCCCGTTTGCGTGCGGGCAGGGCCATCAACGCGGCACGTAGATCGACCGCGGCCGGTAGATCCGCGTGCTCACGAGCTTGTCCGGCGTGATCGCCCATCATGCCGAGTACCGCCAGGCCGCGGCGTTCTCTGATCATCCGGCGTAGTCGGCTCGTCGCGAGGTTCGCGAGGATGCGCCGGACATAGGCGATCGGGCTGTCCGCCGCGCTGACCCGATCCCAGCGGGACCAGGCCGCGGTGAGCGCGTCGGCGGTCAGGTCGTCGGCGACATCGCGGTCGCCGGTGAGCAGGTAGGCGAAGCGTGACAGCTCACGGTGGTGGTTCTCGAAGAAGATCTGGAACTCGTGCCGTGCGTTCGGCTGGCCGGCCAGGTGGCCCGAGCCGTCCGCCGGGTGCTCTGGGAGAGGCTCCGGCTCCTCGGTGTCGCCGCCCCACTGGGTGACCACGTCGCTGCTTGTTGCCAGGAGCTCCGCTCCCCAGTCCGGCGGGGCCGCTTCGAGTGGTACCGCTTCCAGGAGCGTGGGATCCAGCAACGTCGGATCCCACCGGGGTCGGTGATCGGTGCGCAGCCGAGGGGAATGGGCGCCGAGCTCCGCGACGCTGTCCACACTCACCAGGCACACTCCCGAGGCTTGTCTGGGCGATCCCGTGTGCCCTTGTCGCGGTGGCGCGGTGCTGGCGGCGCGGTTGTGTTAACCGGCGCGATAACACCGCACTATTGGACGGTACTCCGCGCTGGAAGTATCGCGAAAGGGGTTGAAGGCGACTAAATCGTGTCGCTGGGATGTTGTCGGCCGCGTCGGTCCGTTCAATCACTCCGGCACTGTCCTCGTGGCGCCCGTGATGGGCTGAACTTTCGTGTTTCATGTCCTGATGTCGTGACGGATGTGCGTGGACCGGTACCTGACCGGAACGGCGCCGGCTCGCTGGGCGGGTGCGCGTGGAACGGGCAGCCGTCAGCGGGGCCGTGGTACGGCGGAACGCGATACGGGCCGGGGCGGTACGCCCGCGATGTTCCCCGCGACGGGATGCGGGGTAGGCGAGCGGTATGGCCCCGCTGACTGACGCAGTGCCGCCGGACGCAGTGCCGCCGGACACAGTGCCGCCGGACACAGTGCCCCCTGACCCCGCCGTGGCTGGAGGCCTCGCCTCGCGTGCCGGGGGGCCGCGCGTTGCCTGCCGGCCGATGGTCGCCTGCCGGCCGATGGCAGTGGCCGCGGCGGTCCCGCGGCGTCCCGACAGCCCACCCCCGCTCGACCCACCCCCGCTCGACCCGGACGCGCCCATTCCGGACGACCCGGGCCCGCTGCTTCCCGACAGCCCGGATCTTCCGCCGGCGCCCCACGAGCCGTCCCCCTACACGCCCCCGGTCCCCGAGCGGCCGGAGCCGGAGCCGGAGCCCGTCTGAGCGCGAGTGCGCCGGGCCGGACGTGCCCCGCGCCGTACAGTGACCTTCGTGCATGCGGTGACAGTGAGCGCGCCCGGTGGCCCTGATGTCATGACCTGGGCGGAGGTGCCCGATCTTCCTCCGCCGGGGCCGGGCGAGGTCACGCTCGACGTCGTGGCCACCGCGGTCAACCGTGCGGACCTGCTGCAGCGGCAGGGTTTCTACCCTCCTCCGCCCGGTGAGAGCGACATCATCGGCCTGGAGTGCTCGGGCCGAGTAGCCGTGGTGGGCCCCGGTGTCGCAGGGTTCGCGCCGGGCGACGAGGTGTGTGCACTGCTTGCCGGCGGGGGGTATGCGACCCGGGTGAACGTCCCGGCGGGCCAGCTTCTGCCGGTGCCCGCCGGCGTGACCCTCGTCCACGCCGCGGGCCTGGCGGAGGTGGCCTGCACTGTGTACTCAACGGTCTTCGAACGCGCGGAGCTGGCGGACGGTGAGGTCTTCCTCGTCCACGGTGGTGCGTCCGGGATCGGGACCTTCGCGATCCAGGCGGTGCGGGCGCTGCGCCCGGCCGCGGTGATCGCGGCCACCGCGGGCAGCGCGGAGAAGCTCGCGCGCTGCCGTGAGCTCGGCGCGAACATCACGATCTCCTACCGGGACGAGGATTTCGTCGCCCGGGTGCGGGAGGAGACCGGTGGCCACGGCGCGGACGTGATCCTCGACAACATGGGCGCGTCCTATCTGGAGCGCAACGTCTCGCTGCTTGCGCCGGATGGTCGACTCGTCGTGATCGGCCTGCAGGGGGGCACCAAGGGGACGCTGAACCTGTCGGCCCTGCTGCCCAAGCGGGGCAGCGTGCACGCGCTGTCGCTGCGCAACCGCCCGGCCGGGCAGAAGGCGCGGATCGTCGCGGGGGTCCGGCAGCACGTGTGGCCGCTGGTCGCCGAGGGGCGCATCCAGCCGGTGATCGACCGTGTTCTCCCGATCTCGGACGTCCAGGCGGCCCACCGGATCGTGGAGGAGCTCGGGCACGTGGGCAAGGTCATCCTGAACGTCGGTGGCTGATCGGCCGGTGCTCAACAGCCGTTCATCGGGCTGACCAGGGAAGTCGTCGCCGCGGTTGGGTCAGGGAACGAATTCGGCCGTTGGTCACCTTTCCTGGTGTTTCGTCCGGCCCGCAGCGGGCCCATCATCCGGTGCGCTGTGGCCGGAGCGTGAACCGTTGTCGGCGCGAACAGGAGCCGGCGATTCCGTTGGATGGACTCGCCCGCTCGGGAGGGCAGGATGGAGGCATGACAGACCAACCGAAACCCCGCGTCGTCGTCGTCGGCCCGGACGGCGCCCTGCAGGAGGTCCGTGGGGCGGTCGGCGTGCCGCTCACACCGTCCGCGGAACCCGGCTCCCACCCGGCGGCCGAGGGGTCGGACGGCGAGGTCAAGAACCCGTTCGCCGACATGGTGTCCCAGCCCGACAAGGTCATGCGAATCGGCACGATGATCAAGCAACTGCTTGACGAGGTGCGGGCGGCGCCGCTGGACGACGCCAGCCGGGTCCGGCTCCGCCGGATTCACCAGAGCTCGATCGCCGAGCTGTCGGACGGCCTCGCGCCGGAGCTGAGGGAGGAGCTCGCCCGGCTCTCCCTCCCGTTCGACGAGAACGTGACGCCGTCCGACGGAGAGCTCCGCATCGCCCAGGCGCAGCTCGTCGGCTGGCTCGAAGGGCTTTTCCACGGGCTGCAGACAGCGCTGTTCGCCCAGCAGATGGCGGCGCGCGCCCAGCTCGAGGAGATGCGTCGGCGCGCGCTTCCCAGCGGTCAGCAGCAGCAGGGCGGCAACGAGCCCTTCGGCGGTACCTACCTCTGACGTCCTCCCCCGCGTGAACCGCGGGGGATTCCAACGGACCCTCGTGATCAGGCAAGCACCTGATCAGCTGGCCGGGCTCACCGAGCTCATGTTGAAGTCGGGGATCCGTAGCGTCGGCATTCGCGCGAGGGTGAACCAGTCGGCCCATTCGCGGGGCAGTGTCCGTGCGGTGGCGCCGATCTCGGTGGCGCGGCCCAGCAGGTCGACCGGCGACTCGTTGAACCGGAAGTTGTTGACGGCACCGACGACCTCACCGTCCTCGACCAGGAAGACGCCGTCCCGGGTGAGGCCGGTGAGCAGGAGCACCTCCGGGTCCACCTCGCGGATGTACCACAGGCAGGTCAGAAGCAGGCCGCGTCGCGTCGAGGCAATCATGTCGTCGAGGCTGGCGGTGCCTCCTCCGTCGAGGAGCAGGTTGTCGACCAGCGGGGTGACGGGCATGCCGGGCGCTGCGTCGGCGTGGCCGGCTGACCGTGCCGACGCACGGGTCTGCACGAGCGCGTTGAGGCGTCCGTCCATTATCCAGTCGGTCGGCCCGAGCGGCAGACCGTTGTCGAAGACGCTGGAGGTGGCCGAGGACGAGGTCGCCGTGACGAACGGTGTGGTTGCCAGGCCGGCCGCACCGGGGTCGCTCCACAGCCGCAGACCCGCCGGGCCGATCATCTCCCCGATGCGCGTTCCGCCGCCGGGGCGGCTGAACACCGTGCGCCCTTCGGCGGCGTCCCGGCCGGCGGCCGACCAGTAGAGATCGACCATGAGGTCGGCGACGGCTGACGGTGGCAGCAGCGTCTCGTACCGGCCGGCCGGAAGGTCGACGGAGCGGCCACACCATGCCAGCCGGGCCCGCAGGTGCTGGTCGGTCGCCGCGACGTCCACATCGGTGAAGTCAGGAGTGGACTGGCCGTGCCACACGGAGCCACCGGGGACGTTGCTCTTGGCGTTCCACTCCACCGAACCGGTCGGCTGGCTGTGGCGCAGCCGCAGGCCGGTCGACGTCCCGAGCCAGGTGGTGGTGAGGTCATGTGAGGCGAAGCCGAACAGCCGCCGGTCCTCGGCACGGGCGGCGCCGAACGCCTCGGCGAGATCACGGGCGAACGCCGCGAACACCGCGCTGCTGGTCCGCTCGGCCGGGTCGGTGAAGACGCCGACCGGCGATCCCGGCGACCCCGCGGACGCGGCCGGCGGGCCGCCCGCCGGGGTGATCAGCTCGCTGTAGTCCTCGGCGTCCTCCGACTCCCGCGCGGCCGCTTCCGAGGCACGGACCAGCGCCTCCAGGACAGCGAGGTCACCGTCGCCGCCCGGCCCGTCCACCGCGGAGGTGGTGCGCACGCCGAAGGACCGCCCGACGACACTGATGACCGTCACCGACCGGTCCCGGGCGGCACCGTTCGTGGTCAGGGTGTTGTTCGCCCAGCGCAGGTTGACCGTGCTGGACTCACTGGCGATGACGATCGCGCCGTCCGCGCGGGACAGTTCCAGCGCTCGCTCGACGATCTCGTGCGAGGCCCGGATCGCGTGTGCTGCCCCGGCCACCGGGAACCCCCCGCTCATCGCCCGCCCTCACGACGGGTGTTAAGGATGTTGACGTTGCGGAACAGTGCCGTCGGGCAGCCATGGCTGACCGCGGCGACCTGGCCGGGCTGGCCCTTGCCGCAGTTGAACGCCCCACCCAGCACGTAGGTCTGCGGGCCGCCGACAGCGTCCAGCGAGCCCCAGAAGTCGGTGGTGGTGGCCTGGTAGGCGACGTCGCGCAGCTGGCCCACCAGCTGCCCCTTGCGGATCTCGTAGAAGCGCTGCCCGGTGAACTGGAAGTTGTAGCGCTGCATGTCGATGGACCAGCTCCGGTCGCCGACCACGTAGATGCCGCGGTCCACCCGGCTGATCAGCTCCTCGGTCGACGGGCCACCGGGCGCGGGGAGCAGCGACACGTTCGCCATCCGCTGGATCGGGACATGGCCTGGCGAGTCGGCGAACGCGCAGCCGTTCGAGCGGTCCACGCCGAGCGCGGCCGCGTTCTGGGCGGCCATTCGCCGGTCGAGCTGGTAGCCGACCAGGACACCGTCGCGGACGATGTCCCACCGACCGGTCCGCACGCCCTCGTCGTCGTACCCGATCGTGGCCAGACCGTGGGGCGCCGTGCGATCGCCGGTCACCGTCATGGCCGGGGAGCCGTACCGCAGCGATCCGAGCTGGTCGAGGGTGGCGAAGGACGTCCCCGCGTACGCGGCCTCGTAGCCGAGCGCGCGGTCGAGCTCGGTGGCGTGCCCGACGGACTCGTGGATCGTCAGCCAGAGGTTGGACGGGTCGACGACGAGGTCGTAGCGGCCCGGTTCGACCGACGACGCCTTCGCCTTCTCCGCCAGCAACGACGGGATCAGGTCGAGCTCGGCCTCCCAGTCCCAGCAGCCCGCCGCCGGGCCGGCGACCATCCACTCCCAGCCGCGGCCGACCGGCGGCGCGATCGTGCGCATCGTCTCGAAGCCGCCGGCCGGATCCACCCGGGTCGCCTCGAGCTGGCAGATCACCCGAACCCGCTGCTGGCTGGTGTCCGTGCCAGCGGTGTCGGCATAGAACTTGTTCTCCATGACGGCCTCGAAGTGCCCGTCCACGTGATCGACGTCCTGGGCGGCGAACAGTGTTCGACACAGGCCGCCGACCCGCTCGATCTGATCCCGTGGGTCGATGGCGAACGGGTCCGAACCGTAGGCGGACACCCAGGTGGCGCCGGCGTGGACCGGCTCGTCGGCCAGCTCCACCGGTTCCGAGTTGAGCGGCCTGGCCACCTTCGCCATCGCCACCGCCTCTCGGGCGACGCGGACGGCCTCGTCCACCGTCAGGTCGACGCCGGCGGCGAAGCCCCAGGTCCCGTCGTGCACCACCCGCACCGCGAAGCCCGCGGTGACGCCGTCGGAGCGGCTCTCCAGGCCGGCGTCACGGAAGGAGAGCGACGACTCCTTGAGCCGTTCGACCCGGATGTCCGCATGGCTGACGCCGAGGTCGCGGGCGGTCTGGAGGGCTGCGTCCGTGAGAGCCGCGGTGGGCAGCGCACGGAACTCCTCGTCGATCTGATGCGGTGGCAGAGCCGGAGTGGCCGGATCCCCGGGAACGGAAGGCGCCATACCCCCATCCTGGCCTGTCGGCGCGCCTGCCACGCGATCGCGTGCTCCGTCATCGCGATCGCGTCGCCGACCGGTGGGGTGAGCCTGCCGCGAGCCATGCCACGAGCCGTGTGGTGAGCCGTGTGGTGAGTCGTGCCGTGAGCCGTGCCGCCGGGCGCGGCCCGCCGGATCAGCGCGGACGCTGCTGGCCTCCCGGCGGATGCTCGCCGGGGCGCCGACGGACAGGTCCGCGCCGTGAGTCGTCGGGCTCCCCACCAGAGGACGGCGGTACCGGTGGTCGTGGCGGTATCCGGATGCGGTGCTTGGCGACCGCGGGGCGTGCCCGCTCGTCGTCCTGCTCCGGCATCCCAGGGCCCGCGGCCCGGCGGGACAGCAGGGACCCGGAGGTGCTCAGCCCGGCACGGGTGCCGACGACGTCCCACCGGCGCTCGACCTCGCGAACGGCCGCGACCAGACTGTCCAGGTGTGCGGCCGGCGCCTGCCCGCCGAAGAGATCGAACGTCATGGTCAGCGCGCAGACGAAGTGACGGGCGTCCGGCGCGTACGGGTCGACCCGGGCCGGCTGGCCGGCCCGCGGCGTCACCGCGCTCATGTACAGCCGGACGACGCGCTCGATTCGGGCCGAGAGGTTCTCGAGGAACGGATCCTCCCTGGTGCGCCAGGCACTGCGCGGTGGCGCGGGGAAAACCGGGGTCTCCTCCTCCCAGTCGTCAGCCATGTCATCCCACGCGGCGGCATCGTTCTGGTTGTCAACGGGTGCTCCGGGCCCGGCGGGTTCTCCGGAACCGGCGTGCTTGGCGTGCTCCCAACGACCCGCGGCCGGATCGGGGTGCTCCGCGTCCCTTCGCGGGAGGCACCAGAAATCGTTCTCCAGCACCTCATCCGCCGGATACCAGTCCTCCACCGGATAGCCGTCGGCCACCTCGCTCGGTTCACCCGGCTCTGGCCGAGTCGCGATGACACCGCCGGCTGGCCATGGATCCGGATTTCCGGTGCCGGGCAGATCCGGGTCGAACAGGTCGGAAAGACGTATACCGCTTCCCTGTTCCGCGCCGTCGAGGTGCTGGCGGGGAGTGGGAAGCGGGGTGTGGGTCCACCGCACCGCGGTCGGATCCGGTCTCGACCGCAGGTCGGAATCGCCCCGATATCTGTTTCGGAATCGCCGCCGGAACAGGCGCCGGTCGCCCGGTTCGCCGTCGTCGCCCCGGGGACCGCGTCGCCGGTCGGACCGTCGGGGCCAGGGCGCGTGGACGGCTATGCCGAGCAGCACAAGGACCGCCCCCGCGACCGTCGGAATCAGGGAGATCCCGTGGTCGCCGGCGTCCGTGGGACCCGAACGGACCGTTTCCGGCGGTACACCCGGGAGCACAAGGTTTCCGTCGTGGTTGCCGTCGTGYGACGTGGCGGTGGACTCACCTGCGACCAGGGCGCCGACGCCGGCCGCGCCGGCCAGCAACACGGTGAGAAGCGCGAGCAGGAAGGCGGCGCGAAGCCTTCTGCGCCTGGCGCTGAAGACAGTCAATGCCACACCGATGACCGCCGCCCCGACTGACAGGCCCGGATGGAGGTCGTTGCTGGTGAGCACGCTCATTCCTGTTCTCCCCCGTATCGGTTCCCGGGGGATGCTGCTGCTGGCTCGATCGGCTCGATCGGTGCCGCTGGAGACGGGATGGAGGCACCCGTACGGACCGGTGCCGGCGCAACTCCGGCGCAGCAGAAGACGTGTGTGGTCGGGGAGGAACACGGCGCTCCACCCGGCCGTGGTTCCGCGGATGACCGCGCCCCCGTGCCAGACATCCGATGCACCTCCTCGGGTGCGGGAGGACCTGTGGAACGCCCCCGATAGGGTCTGTCGGGGTGTCTCGAATCGTGACTCCTGTAGCGCTGTGCCACAAGGTCCTTTTGACGAATAATCCTTGATCTTTCTGAGATCGCGCCGAAAGTCGATATTTGATTACGCGAAGATATAGAGTGGTTACAGGGTGTGATTATCCCCACTTTCTCTCATCATCTATATCTTGTCGATCTTTGAACTGATTTTCCATGCGTAGCGGTGGGCGTGAAGCGCATCTTTATGCTCTACTCGGGCTTGCCTCCCCGTGAGACGAACGGCGGCATCGTTCGTTTGCGTCACGCGCGATGCCCAACCGGGTCGACCGGTGGCCGAGGTGAGTACAGAGAGGCTGAATCGATGACTCTGACCCCGTTGGCGGCTGTCTGTAACACCGCCGCGTGCCCGGCGGTGTTCCTTGACGAATCGGGCGCGATCGTCATCCGGGGTGATCAGATGGATCCGCCGCCGGCCGCCGTGGTCCTGTCGCCCGGCGAGGCGCTGGTTGTCATCCCGCCGGCCCTGTTGCTGGAAGCGGCCCGGCGGCTCGGCCCGCTGTGAGTGGGGTGCGTCGTGGTCGCTGAGGCCGTGCATCGGCGTAACTGACGCCGTGCGCCGGCGTTTCTGAGGCAATGCGCCGGCGTTTCTGAGCCGGTGTGCCGGGTCGGGTGTGTGGCGGTGTGCCGGGTCGGGTGTGAGGCGGGCCGACGCTGCGGGCCTGGATGCGAGCACGGATGCGGGTCGGACTGGCTCAGGCGGTCGGAGCCCGCCACCCCGAGTACGCGGTGCCGGTTTGTCGCGGAACAGAGCCGGCTTTGGTAACAAAGTATTCCAGTGCGATTACGGAACGTGGTTGGATCCTGTCGGGTAACCGGGCGACCTGGTGCCTCGCTCATGCGTGCCCTGCCGGAGGGTCGCCAGCTCCGCCGCTATATTCAAGCGGCTACGGGCCCGAGTCCGGAGTATTCGGCCGGCCGCCCGCATATGCCTCCGATCCGAGCTAGTATTCGTGGCGGCCGGCGGTGTCGTCGAGCTGACAGTCAGGAGCCGCGGAGCGATGGAGCTCACCCCGTTGGTCGGCATGGCCTGCAACACGTCGGGATGTCCGACCATTTACACCACCGAGGGTACCGATCTGGTGGTGCAGGGTTATATTGTCCCGGATCGGCGCGGGGCCGGTGAGGTGCCGGAAGGCGAGACCCTGGTACGGATTCCTCGCCAGCTGCTCGTCGATGCGATTCGGAAGCTGCCCGCCGTAGACGGGTAGCCACCGACCGCCGAGAACCTCGCCGTTCGCCGGCCCGATGCAATGAGCCTTTTCCGTTGTCTACTCGGCCCTGCGGAACCCCTGACCGTGCACCGTGAGATGGAAAAGGCTCACTGACCGTACCGAGGTAACAATGGCGGATATCGGACCGGGCACGTCGTCTGCGTCTGCGTACGACGTCGACGACCACGGCGCTCGTTCCTCGGCGGTCAACATCGGCCGGATCCTCGGCTCCCTGCGTCGGGCCCGCGGCCTGACCGGCGAGGCCCTCGGTGCCAAGGTCGACATGAGTCAGGCGAAGATCTCCAAGCTTGAGCGGGGCCTGTTACGTCCCACTCCGGCGGACGTCGAGCGCATCGCCAGGGCTCTCGACGCGCCGGAGAACGCGTATCGGAACCTGATGGACGACGCGGAGAAGCTCCAGAACGCGGCCGCGCGGCGCGGCGGACGGCGCCGGATCGGCGCCGTCGGGCAGCACGACTACTTCACCGAGGAAGGGCGGGCACGGGAGCTGCGAAGCTACGAACCCGTGGCCGTCCCGGGCCTGCTGCAGATCAGTGAGTACACCCGGCGCGTTGTGAACGGATACTTCTCACTTCAGTACGCGGAGGACACGTCCGAACAGGAGTGGTACGCCGACACCGCGGCCACGGTCTCCCTGCGGGCCCAGCGGCAGGAGCGCCTTTACGAGCCGCAGCGGATCTTTGACTTCGTCATGATGGAATCAGTGCTCAGTAACCGGTTCGCCCCGCCGGCCTACATGCTCGCGCAGATCGACCGCATCGAAAAGGTCGCGGATCTGCCCAATGTCACGGTCCGCATCGTGCCCCGCGGGGTGGAGCTTCGGTTTCCGCCGGCCCAGGGCTTCACACTTCTCGACGATCGGGCCGTCATGCTCGAGTCGATTGAGGCGACAATTGTGCGGGACCGGCGGACCGTGGACTTCTACCGGCGGGTACACGACTACTTCGTCAAGAACTCCGAAACCGATCTGGCGCGGATGACCGATTCCTACAAGACCCTGTACGCGGATCTGGCGCGTCCCAGCTGACCCGCGCCGACGGGAGCACCAGGCCACGTCAGCGGTAGAGGCGCTCCAGCACCTGGGCGACGCCGTCGTCGTCGTTGGAGGCCGTGATCTCGTCGGCGGCCGCGAGGACCTCCGGATGCGCGTTCGCCACCGCCACCGAATGCCCGGCCCAGGCGAACATCGGCAGGTCATTCGGCATGTCCCCGAAGGCCACGACGTCGGTGGGCCCGATCCCGCAGCCTGCCGCAAGCTCGGCCAGAGCGACCGCCTTCGAGACACCCGGCCCGGAGATCTCGATCAGGTCGGCGCTCGACATGGTCACGGCCGCGTCGGATCCGGCGATGCTGACGACCGTCTGGTACACGTCGGTCATCACTGTTCCGCCCCGGCGGACGAGGAGCTTCGCGGTCGGCAGGAGGTCGAGGAGCTCCTGGAAACTGCCGACGACCTCGTCCGGGTCCGGCCACATGGTGAGGAACTCGGGTTCCCGCCCGAACCGCAACCCGCTCTCCACCGCGAAGGCCACACCGGGCACCACCTCCCGGATCGCCTGCGCGAGCCGCACCGCCGCCGACCGCTCCAGGACTGTCTCGCGCACCGCGACGCGAGCGTCAAGATCGTAGACGAGTGCGCCGTTGGCGCAGATGGCGAGGCCGGAGACCGCGGTCTGGCGGACGATGTCAGCCATCACCCGGGTGGGGCGACCGGTGACGAACACGACGGTCGCGCCAGCACCCTCGACCTGGCGCAGCGCGTCCCTGGTCCGGTCGGAGACGGTGCCGTCGGTACGGATCAGGGTTCCGTCCAGGTCGGTGGCGACAAGAGCGGGACGGGACACAAGTAATGAGTCAACCATTCGCAGCGATGCCGCACCATCGTCTGAGCGGGCTCGGTGGTGTCGGCTTCGGGTCGCTACCAGTCGATACCAGAGCATCGCCCGGAGTGCGTCGACCCACCGCTGATGTCGACTCGGGTAGCTCATCGAGCTGATCCGCTGTGGCCTCAGGTGTGCCTGCGGCCAGAGTCGAGGCCGGGTGCCTCGAGTGCTGATCGGCGTCCCTGGCCTGGTCGCATGGATCGGATCGACGATCATGGTCGGCGTCCGGCCCGGCGGCTGCGGGTAGCATGCGGGCATGGTCCTTTCCGACGCGCCCGACGCGGCCCGTCCGTCCGCGACCGGCGGTGCTGGCGGAGTGGGGGGTTCCGGCAGCGGCGCCGGGGCTGGTTCCCGAGGCGCGGCCGCGGCTGAGGGCGTCGAGTTCGGCGGGCCGGCTGCATCGGTCACATCGCCGCCGTCCGCCACCGAATCCGCGCTTGGCGCAGGAAGCGGCAGCCGGGAAAGAAAAACATTTGACGAACTCTTTGCGGAGCTCGCGGGAAAATGGCGCGACCGGTCGCCGGGCTCGGGCACCGTCGCCGCGCTGGACCAAGGCCTGCACCACTTGGGTAAGAAGCTTGTGGAGGAGGCCGCCGAGGCCTGGATGGCGGCTGAGCACGAGAGCCGCGAGCGAGCGGCCGAGGAACTCTCACAGCTGCTCTACTGGAGTCAGCTGATGATGATTTCCCTGGGCCTTTCCCTGGACGACGTATACTCGCGCCTGTGAGTACGTCCGTTTTCTCCGCGGCCGTGTGTGCCGTGTGCGCCGTCGGCGAGTGGTGATGATGCTGCGTATCGCGGTTCCGAACAAGGGCGGGCTCGCGGCTCCGTCCAGTCAGTTGCTGTGCGACGCGGGTTACCGTGCGCGGCGCGAGTCCGCCGAGCTCGTGATTGCAGATCTTGAGAACGACATCGAGTTCTTCTTCCTTCGCCCGCGTGACATAGCCGTGTATGTGGGTACAGGTCGGCTCGATCTGGGCATCACCGGTCGAGACCTTCTCGTCGACAGCAACACCGCCGCGCAGGAGCTCGTCCCGCTGGGGTTCGGCCAGTCGACATTTCACTACGCCGCGCCCGCCGGGGCGCTGAGCGACGTCCGGGAGCTCGACGGGCTGCGCATCGCCACCTCCTTCCCGGGCCTGGTGCGGACCGATCTCGCCGGGCGCGGTCTCTCCGCGCAGATCGTCAAGCTCGACGGCGCGGTGGAGACGGCGGTGCGGCTCGGCGTGGCGGATGCGGTGGCCGATGTCGTCGAGACCGGGCGGACGTTGCGGGCCGCGGGCCTGGAGCTTGTGGGCGAGTCGGTGCTCCACTCCGAGGCGATCATGATTGCCAAGCGGGGGGCGGAGCTGTCGACCGCTCATGAGCGGCTGCTGCGCCGGGTCCAGGGCGTCCTCGTCGCTCGGCGTTACGTGATGATGGACTACGACGTGCCTGCCTCCGTGCTGGAGAAGGCCTGCGAGATCACGCCGGGGTACGAGTCACCGACGATCTCGCCCCTGCAGCGCGAGGGGTGGGTCGCCGTCCGCGCGATGGTGCTGAAGGCCGAGGTCAACCGCACCATGGATGACCTGTGGGATCTTGGTGCCCGGGGGATTCTGGTCTCCGGGATCCAGGCCTGTCGCCTTTAGCACGGCGAAAGGCCTGGTGGCGTCACCGCTGGGCACGGCGCCCGGCGGTCCGCTGGCTGCGGCCGCCGGTCCGCTTTCGCCGACCGGCGGAACCAGCGTTCATGCTTTGATCGGAGCATGCGCGGGATCGGGAACGTCGGGCTGGCAACGGGTACTTCTGGACTGGCCTCCGATGTCGGCTCGCCGGCTGCGAGCCCCGGCGCGGTGGGAGCCCGGGGCGTGGGGGACATGGGCACGGGGCCCATGGAGAAGGTCCTCGCGGACATCCACGATGCCTTTCAGAGCCACACGTCGGGTTCGGTGGCCAGCTACATTCCCGAGCTCGCCACGGCGGACCCGGATCTCTTCGGCCTTGCGGTCACCACGATGGATGGGCTTCACTACCAGGTCGGGGACAGTCAGGTTCCGTTCACGATCCAGTCGGTCTCCAAGCCGTTCGTGTACGCGCTTGCACTGCGTGACCGGGGCACCGACGACGTTCTGGCGCGGGTCGGCGTGGAGCCCACCGGCGATGCCTTCAACGCGATCACGCTTGAGCCGGGGAGTGGCCGGCCGCTGAATCCGATGGTCAACGCCGGAGCGATCCTCACATCGAGCCTGGTTCTCGGCAGTGACACCGAGGAGCGTTTCGCCCGCATTCTGGATGGTTTGTCATCCTTTGCGGGGCGGCGGCTGACGGTGAACGAACGGGTTTTCACCTCGGAGCGCGGCACCGGTGATCGCAACCGCGCGATCGGCTTCCTGATGCGTGGCGCCGGCGCGCTGCGCGGCTCCGTGGACGAGATCTGCGACGTCTACTTCCGGCAGTGCTCGGTCGAGGTGACCGCGGCTGACCTGGCGGTGATGGCAGGCACGCTGGCCCACGGCGGGGTCAACCCACGCACCGGCGAGCGAGTGCTCGACGAGGAGCACGTCAACCACGTGCTGACGGTCATGGTGACCTGCGGCATGTACGACCGGGCCGGAACCTGGTTGTTCCGGGTGGGCCTGCCGGCCAAGAGCGGCGTGGCAGGTGGGGTCTGCGCGGTGCTGCCCGGGCAGCTCGGCATCGGTGTCTTCAGCCCGCCGCTCGACGAGGTGGGAAACAGCGTCCGGGGGGTCCGGGCGTGCGAGATGCTGGCGTCCCGCTTCGCGCTGCATCTGCTGGCGCCGCAGGGCGAGCCGCCGCATCCGGTGCGCGGGACACACCGTGGCGACGCGCTGAGCTCGAAGCGGCTGCGCGGTGCGCGGGAACGTGCCGCGCTCGCCCGATCCGGTTCCGCCATCATCATTCACGAACTGCAGGGCGACCTGGTGTTCGCCAGCGCGGAGCGGGTCGTCCGAACTGTCCGGGCGAACCTGGACGGTGTCCGCTGGGTGGTGCTTGACCTGCGGCGGGTCGCCGCGGTCCGGGAGCCCGCGGTCGAGCTGATCCGGGTCATGGTCGATGACCTCGCGGCGCAGGGAACGACGGTGCTCTTCGCTGATCCACGGGCGATACCGGGCGTCGCCCGGCTGATGCTCGGTACGGCCAACACGATGCGGCTGCCCGATCTGGAAACCGCACTTGAACACGCGGAGGAGGCCCTGCTCGCGGCCGAGGACCTGGCCACCCCTCCGCCGACCGCGCATGTCGACCTCGGAGCGCAGGAACTGCTCGCTGATCTCGCCGACCTCGGTGAGCAGGCCGCCCGCGCCGTCGCCGACGCGTGTGAGCGTCGTTCCTACGAGGTCGGTGACACGATCTTCGATGTCGGTGAGCCGGCGGACGCGCTCTTCTTCGTGACGCGCGGGGTGGTGAACGCGCTGGCCCCGAACTCCGACAGGACCAGGTGGTTCCGCCTCAGTGCGATTCCGGCCGGGAGTGCCTTCGGTGAGATCGCGCTCGTCGAAGGTGGCCGGCGGTCCACCCGCACGGTGGTGGCCCAGCCCGCGACCTGCGAGGTGCTGTCCGTCGAGGCCTTCGCGACGCTGCTGCGAGACCAGCCGGACGTGTACAACGCGCTGGTCCGTTCGATCGCGCGGAGCCTGTCGTCCCAGCTCCGCCAGGCCACGTTGGAGATCCAGTCGCTGGAGGAGTGACCGGCGAGGCCGCGAGACCCTGTAACCGCTGGTCATGCGGCCCCGCGGATGGTCAGCGGCCCCGCATGATCAGCGGCCCCGCATGATCAGCGACATGCCCTCGCTGCGGGTGGCCGGGCTCAGGAACTGGCCGCGCACCGCCGACGTCACGGTGGTCGCTCCCGGCTTGCGAACGCCCCGCATGGACATGCACAGGTGCTCGGCCTCGACGACGACCATGACACCACGTGGGTCCAGGACGTCGACGAGGGCGTCGGCGACCTGTGAGGTGAGGCGCTCCTGCACCTGCGGCCGCCGGGCGTAGAGGTCCACCAGGCGGGCGAGCTTCGACAGGCCGGTGATCTGGCCCTTCTCGTTCGGGATGTAGGCGACGTGCGCCTTGCCCGCGAAAACCACCAGATGGTGCTCGCACAGTGACGAGAAGTCGATGTCGCGGACGAGGACCATCTCGTCGTGACCCTCGTCGAACACCGTGGTGAGGACCTCCGCGGGGTCCCGGCCGAGCCCTTCGACCGCCTCCTGGTAGGCGCGGGCGACCCGGTCGGGCGTCTTGCGCAGTCCTTCGCGGTCCGGGTCCTCGCCGATGCCGATCAACAGTTCGCGGACGGCCCGCGCGACCCGGTCGTGGTCGAACGGCCGGACCATGTCGGGCCGCTTGGGCCGCTTGCGTTCCGTGCTCGCAGAACTCGCCGATGACCCGTTGCCACCGCCGTTGTTGGCGTCGGTTCCTTCGGAGAGGGCCGTACGCTGATCGACGCCGACGAGGCCCGAAGCCGGGTCACTCGCCTGCTGCGAAACGGTCCTCGCCTGCTCGGAATCGGCGGTCAACGGCGTCTCCTGTCGTCATCGTTGTCCCAGGTGGGTGGCGCCCACGGGTTCGAGATCCGGGGTGTCTCCGGCGCCGGGTCTCCGGCCGCCCCAGGTGCCTGAGCAGGGCCACCGGCGCCGGGTGCACTGTGCCCGGTCTGCGCCGGGTCGCCGCCCGGGGCCGGCGTGTTCTGGGCGGACGTCGGGTCGGCCGACCCCGCGGGACGTGCATGCCCGCCGGATCCGTTGCCGTTGCCGTTCGGCGCACCGCCGTTGGTGGCGCCGGGATGGCGCGTGCCGCCGTTCGCGGCGTGGCCGGCCGGACCGCCCTTCACCATGTCGGAGACGTTGGTCGGGACCAGGCCCAGCTCGGCCGGGGTCTGGACCGGCGGCCGGTCCGACGGGATGCGCCGCCCGACGCCGGTGTACGAGCCGCGGCTCGGGCGCTTCTGCACCGTGGCGAAGACCTCCAGGACGTCGTCCTTGCTCAGGGTCTCCGAATCCATCAGGCGCAGCACCAGGTTGTCGAGGACGTCCCGGTAGGTCACCAGGATCTCCCACGCCTCGTCGTGCGCGGCCTCGATCAGCCGGCGCACCTCGTCGTCGATCTCGCTGGCGACTTCTTCGGAGTAGTCCCGCTGGTGGCCCATGTCGCGGCCGAGGAAGACCTCACCGGACTCGCTGCCGAACTTGATCGCGCCGAGCTTGTCGCTCATGCCGTACTGGGTGATSATCGCGCGGGAGATCTGGGTCGCCTTCTCGATGTCATCGCTGGCACCGGTGGTGGGCTCGTGGAAGACGAGCTCCTCCGCGGTGCGTCCACCGAGCAGCACGGCCAGCCGGTCGAGCATCTCCGACCTGGTTGACAGGTACTTGTCCTCCAGCGGCAGCTGCATGGTGTAACCGAGGGCGCGCCCACGAGGCAGGATTGTGATCTTGTGAACCGGGTCGGCGTTGGGAAGCGCGTGCGCCACGAGCGCGTGACCACCCTCGTGGTAGGCGATGCGCTTCTTCTCCTTCTCGTTCATCGCCCGGGTCTTGCGCTCGGGCCCGGCCATCACCCGGTCGATCGACTCCTCCAGCAGAGCCGACGAGATGAATCGGACGTCCGACCTGGCCGCCAGCAGGGCGGCCTCGTTCAGCACGTTCGCCAGGTCGGCACCGGTGAAGCCGGGCGTGCGACGGGCGATGGTCAGCAGGTCGACGTCGGGACCGATCGGCTTGCCCTTGGCGTGGACCTTGAGGATCGCCTCGCGCCCGAGCAGGTCGGGCCGGTCGACGACGATCTGGCGGTCGAATCGGCCGGGGCGCAGCAGCGCGGGGTCGAGGATGTCGGGCCGGTTGGTGGCGGCGATCAGGATGACGCCACCCTTCACGTCGAAACCGTCCATCTCGACGAGGAGCTGGTTCAGCGTCTGCTCGCGCTCGTCGTGGCCGCCGCCCAGGCCGGCGCCGCGGTGCCGGCCGACGGCGTCGATCTCGTCGACGAAGATGATCGCGGGGGCGTTCGTCTTGGCCTGCTCGAACAGGTCACGGACCCGGCTCGCGCCGACACCGACGAACATCTCGACGAAGTCCGAGCCGGAGATCGAGTAGAAGGGGACGCCGGCCTCACCGGCGACCGCCCGGGCGAGCAGGGTCTTACCGGTTCCCGGCGGCCCGTAGAGCAGGACACCCTTGGGGATCTTGGCGCCGATGGCCTGGAACTTGCCCGGATTCTCGAGGAACTCCTTGATCTCCTGGAGTTCCTCGATCGCCTCGTCGGAGCCCGCGACGTCGGCAAACGTGGTCTTTGGCGTGTCCTTGCTGACCAGTTTTGCCTTGGACTTCCCGAAGTTCATGACGCGGTTGCCGCCGCCCTGCATCTGGTTCATGAAGAACAGCAGCAGCGCGACGATCAGCACGACGGGCAGCAGGTTCAGCAGCAGCGAGACGAGCACGTTCCCGCGGTCGACGGTGACGTTGTACTTGACGTTCTGCGCCTTGAGCTCGTTGGCCAGGGCGATGGCCTGCTCGGTCGCGAAGGACGCCTCGTACTTCTTGCCGTTCTCGAGCTTGATCCGGATGATCTGCTTCGAGTCCTGGATCGTCGCGTCGACCACACGGTTCTCGGGCGCGGCGCTGGCACTCTGGTCGATCTTCTGCTGGACGGCGCTGAGCTCCGTCTTCTGGTACTCACTCGGCCCGGACAGCACGCCTGTCGTGAGAATGATCACGAAGAGGGCCAGGAGTAGCAGGGGTACCCAGCCGCGGAAGATTCTTCTTGGAGTCATCTGTTTGGAACGCCGGACACAAGCGTTCCACCCTCCTGCCCTGTGTGCTGCCCTCGATCGGGATTCCCTTGTGCCGAGGGTACCGCCGGCACGCGCATCTCACCGCGCGTACATCCGAGCAACGGCCCGCGGGCCCGCCCTGTTCCACGCACCGGGGTCGGAACTGGGCGCGCCTCGTCCCGGAGGAGCCGTGAGCCTGCGTGGTGAGCCTCAGGCGCGGCGGGCGATCGCCTCGGGTGTCAGCGTTCCCACGAACGGCAGAGTCCGGTAGTGCTCGGCGTAGTCGAGGCCGTAACCGACGACGAACGCGCTCGGGATGTCGAAGCCCACATACCGCAGGTCGACGTCCACCGTGATGGCCTCGGGCTTGCGGAACAGCGCCAGCACCTCCAGTGACGCCGGCCCGCGTGACCGCAGGTTCTTCAGCAGCCAGGACAGCGTCAGGCCGGAGTCGATGATGTCCTCGACGACGAGGACGTCACGGCCCTCGATCGACCGGTCGAGGTCCTTGAGGATGCGGACGACCCCGGACGACGAGGTCGTCGACCCGTAGGACGAGACGGCCATGAAGTCCATGGTGATCGGGACGGACAGCGCCCGGGACAGGTCCGCCATCACCATGACGGCGCCCTTGAGCACCCCGACCAGCAGGATTTCGCGGCCGGCGTAGTCCGCGTCGACGCGCGCGGCCAACTCTGCGATCTTGGCCGCAATCTCCTCCTGGCTGACGAGGATGTCGTCGATATCCGGATGAATCCGGGCTCGAGCAGACTCATCTGTCGGATTCGAAGTGCGGTCGTTGTCGGGCTTCGCCGTAGCGGCCTGGCTCACCGGCCTGTCCTCCTGGTTGTGCGCTGGGTGGGCCGGCCCTCGCTCGCCGGACTCTGCGGCTTCGGCGACGATCGGGGTATCTGGACCGACAATGGCGATCCTGCCACCCGTCCGGCGTGCCAGCACGCCCGACGGGAGCGGCACGGGCCGCTGCCCGCGCCAGCGGGTGACCAGTTCCTCGATCGCCCAGACATGCCCGGCCCGCAGCGCCGAGGCCGAGGAACCCGCCGTCAGCGCCGCGCGCCGCAGCACGCGGCTGCGCACGGCCTGGGACAGGCCCGCGAGCGCTTCGACCTCGAGCTCCACCCGCGCGGCCGGCCCCGGCGCGGAACCGGCGGCGTCCCGCTCCGGCTCCTGGTCCCGCTCCGGTTCCTGGTCCCGCTCCGGTTCCGGTTCCTGGTCCTGTCCATGGTCCGGACCGGAAGCGGCGGTGAGGTCGGAGTAGGTCGCGTCGGCCAGCTCGTCCAGCGCCTCGGCGTCCGCGCGCAGCAGGTCGGCGGTGCGGGCGAGGGCCTGCGCGATTCCCGGCCCGAGCTCGGCCTCCAGCACCGGCAGCACCCGCGATCTCGTCCGGGCCCGGGCGAACGCGGGATCGGCGTTCGTCGGGTCCTCCCAGTACGGCAGGCCCAGGAACTGGCAGGCCTGGCGGGTCTGGTCCCGACGTAGCCCGAGCAACGGCCGGCGGATCAGCCCGTCAAGGGCCGGCATGCCGCTCAACGAGCGGGCGCCGGAGCCCCGGGCCAGGCGTAGCAGCACGGTCTCGGCCTGATCGTCGAGGGTGTGGCCGAGCAGTACGGCGTGTGCGTCGAGACGTCGAGCCGCCGCGAGCAGGGCTTTCCTACGCTCGTCCCGGGCGGCGCCCTCAGAGCGGGGGGACGGGGCCGCGAGGATCTCCACCGGGGACAGCCCCAGCGCCCGGCCCTGAGCCGCGACCTCCTCGGCCCGCGCGCGTGAGTTGTCATCCCAGGCGTGATCCACCGTCAGCAGGCCGGCCCGCAGCGCACGCCGGGGAGCGACGAAGGCCACCGCGGCCGCAAGCGCCAACGAGTCGGCGCCACCCGAACAGGCGACCAGCACCAGGGCGCCCGGTGGAAGGTCGGCCACCGCGTCGCGGACACCGAGGCGCACCGCCGCGACGGCCGGTGCGGGCATGCCCCGCGGGGTCTGGGGCGCCGCCGGCCGAGCCGCCGTCACGAAGACCTGGCCGACACGTTGACCCGGGCCCTCAGGCCGTCAGGCCGACATCGACGGCCGGGTGCCGAGCACCCGCAGCATCCACGCCCCGGGGTCGGCCAGCTCCGACCTGGTCGGCAGCGTCTGCGGCGACTGCCAGACGTGGTTGAAGCCCTCGACACCGGCGTCGGCCACCACGGCCCGGACGAAGGCGCCGCCCTGGCGGTACTGCTGCATCTTCAGGTCGAGCCCGAGCAGACGCCGCAGGAACCGGTCGATGGGCGAGCCGCCGGAGCGACGGTTGTCGAACTTGGCCCGGATGTCGGCCACCGTCGGCACGACCAGCGGGCCGACCGCGTCCATGACCTGGTCGGCGTGGCCCTCCAGCAGGGTCATCAGCGCCTGGAGCCGGTCCAGGACGGCGCGCTGCGCCGGTGTCTGCAACGCCTCCACCACGCTCGGCGCGTCCGGGCCGTGATCGCGGACGGCGCTGCGCAGCGCCGTCACGGCCGCGCGCACCCGGTCGGCAAGGACGTCCGGGTCGAGATCGGTGGCGGCGATGAACGACGTGATCTCGGACTCGAGGTGCTCGCGAAGCCAGGGAACCGCGGTGAACTGGCTGCGGTGGGTCTGCTCGTGCAGGCACACCCAGAGCCGGAAGTCACGCGGGACGACGTTGAGCGCCTCCTCGGCGTGGGCGATGTTGGGTGCCACCAGGCTCAGCCGACCCACCGGGAGCGCCGCCACCGCGGCCGCTGCGGCCGCGGGCTTGGCGAGCGACGGCAGACCCGCGCCGGGCCCGCCCTCCTCGTACTCCTCCGGCGGCAGGAAGATCTCGAACTGGCCGAGAACCTTGCCGGCGAGGTAGGCCAGGGCGGAGCCGATCTGGATCCCGGTGACGCGGCGCCCCACGTTCGCGGAGAGGCGGCTGCGGTTCTGGTCGGAAAGCTTCTCCATCAGCGGCGCGGTGGCGACCCGCAGGCCCGCGACGTTGGAACGCACCCATTCGGGTCGGTCGACGACCGCGATCGGCGTCGCGGGACCGGCGGGAACCAGCTGCGTGTAGTCCTGTACGTGGCCCTCGGCGACCACGGCGAGCCTGCGAAGCTCGGAGACGATTTCATCCGCCTGCGCTCGGGTGCGCTGCGGGCCAGGACGGACGAGTTTCTTGGCAGTTGCTACAGCGAGGCCCCAGTCGACCAGCTCAGCGTCCACGAATACGAGCGTACCGGGCCTCCGGCGGGTTGGCCTGCCCGATCGGACGACCCGCTTGCGGAAGGCAGCCGCCCGGCCGGAGCCGGATCAGCGCCCGGCCGAGGCAGACGGCTGGGCCGGTGTCTGAGCGCCCGAGGCTCCCGCGGCACCCGCGCCGCCGGTACTCGGCACGTTGGTGGATGTCGTCGCCGAGCACCCGCACGAGGCGAGAGCGGTGGCCACCCGATCCAGCGCCATCTTGGTGAGGCCCTGCTCCTCGACCGGCGCGAACAGCCCGAACAGCAGCAGCCGACCGTCGGCGTCGGTGACCATGCCGGCAAGACTTGTCACGATGCGCAGGCTCCCCGTCTTCGCCCGGACGACGCCCGCTGCCGCGGAGGTGTCCCCGGCGCTGTAGCGGTCGCCGAGAGTGCCGGTGAAGCCCGCCACCGGCAGCCCGGACAGCACGGTCCGCAATGCCGGATGCCCGGGCATGACCGCCGTCCGCAGGGCCGCGACCAGGGTCGCCGGTGCGATTCGGTCCTCGATGGAAAGCCCGCTGGTGTCCTGCAGCGAGGCTCCGTCGGTGGGGATCCCCGCGTCGCGCAGCGCCGCGAGCACACCGGCGGAGGCGCCGGCGAACGTCGCCGGCAGCCCGCGGGCGACCGCGACCTGACGGCCCAGGCTCTCCGCCAGATCGTTGTCGGAGTCGGTGAGCATGCGCTCGACCAGCACCGGGATCGTCGGGCTCTGGACGGAGGCGACCTCCTGCGCGCCGGCATCCGCGCGGCCGGTCGCCACGGTGCCGACCGAGACACCCGCCGTGCGCAGTGCCGAGGCGAAGGCCCCGGCCGCGGCCGCGTCCGGGGTGGTTGTGCGTGCCCCGGCCGCACCGGGTGCCCGGCGCCCGGCATCCACCTCCAGCGCCGACACCGGTGTGACATTGCCGTCGGTGACGTATCCGTCGCGCCAGCCGGCGGCCTGGGCGGGCCCCTCGTAGGCGGTACCGTCGCCGATCACCGTGGCGACGGAGGTGATCCCGGCGTCGTGGACCTGCTCGGCCAGGTCGCTCAGGCGGGCGGCGGGCGGGTAGCCGCCGGGCTCCGTGCTCGCGGTCAGGGTGGGATCACCACCGCCGACCAGCCACAGCGTTCCCCCCGGCGAGGTGGCGGAGCCGCCCGCCGGGGGCAGGTAGACCACCCGGGTGACCAGGCGTTTGTCGGGGTCGAGTGTGGTGAGCGCCGCGGTCGCCGTGGCGATCTTGATCGTCGAGGCGGGGGCGGTCGGCTCGGTGGAGCGCTGGGCGAACAGCACCTGACCGGTCAGTGCGTCGACGACCAGGGCGGCCGGGTTGCCGAGCACGGGGTCGGCGAGTGCCTCGGTCAGCCGCGCGGTGACCGCTGCCGGATCGGCCTGTGGTGCGTCGGGGTCGAGCCCGGGCAGGGCGGACGCCTCGACCCGGGTGCCCGAGCCGGGCGACGCCGGGCCGCCCGGGGTTGCCGTGGGCCCGGGTGTGGGCGACAGAGATCCGGCCAGCAGCGCGCCGGCCAGGGCCGTGAGGCCACCGGTGCGCGCGGCCAGCGGCACTGTTGTCACCAGCGGAAGACTACGCAGGCTGGCTGTGGCTGGACAGCGTCGTGCCGTCCACGTGTCGGCCTGGTATTTTTGAGATCTTGATGTCGCTTGTGGTGGACGCCCTCGTTTGGGTCCCCGAACGTCGGGGCTCTCGAACGTCCGGGCGCTCGAGCAGCGGGGGTGCCCAGGTCACCGGCCGCGGCTGCGTGGCCTTCAGCCGGGCGGGAACATCTCTGACACGTGAGCCGGCGAGGCGCCCGCACCGAGGAGGCGTCATCCGGGAGCGGCGCGGTTCGGATACGGAGAAGACCACACCTTGGCGCCCGCACCGAGGTGGAACGGGCACGATGTACACGACCCGCGTGGGTTTCCGGTCGCGACGCACGTGCACGGCGAGTCGGATGTCGGACCGGGACCCCGTCGAGTTCCGTCACCGCACGCAGGGCACAGTGGGTCCGCACCGCCTTCAGGCGCCCCCGGGCGCAGGCATGCGGGCACACCGCGCCCGGATCCGGCCGCCGGCCGGGTCGCGTGGGCGTGGTTCGGCGGGGGCACCACCGACGTGAAGGCGTCACCAAACCAGTTCCGGCCTTCGGTGCCGGACGTACCGAAGGAGACAGGGAACGGCGTGGACCTTGAGTTCGATGTGACCATCGAGATCCCCAAGGGGCAGCGCAACAAGTACGAGATGGATCACCACACCGGGCGCATCCGGCTCGACCGGATGTTGTTCACGTCCACTCACTACCCGTCCGACTACGGCTTCATCGAGGGCACCCTCGGCCGGGACGGCGATCCGCTCGACGCGCTGGTCCTCCTGGAGGAGCCGACCTTCCCGGGCTGCCTGGTGCGGTGCCGGACGATCGGCATGTTCCGCATGACGGACGAGAAGGGCCCGGACGACAAGGTGCTGTGTGTTCCGGTGGCGGACGTCCGCCAGGAGCACCTGCGTGACATCCGTCACCTTCCGGAGTTCGACCGGCTGGAGATCCAGCACTTCTTCGAGGTCTACAAGGATCTCGAGCCCGGCAAGTCCGTGGAAGGCGCCTCCTGGGTCGACCGGCGGGACGCCGAGAAGGAGATCCTCGACTCGATCACCCGGCTCAAGGACTCCGAGGAGGCCGGGCACGGCGCCGACGACACGACGGCGCACGCCCACACGGCCTGACGCCGAGGCGGCTGACGCGATGGAGACGGCGATGCGCTGACCGAGCTGGCGCGTTGCCGCGGGCGGCTGGTGGGGAAGGATCCCCCGGCCGCCCTTTTCGCTGGTGGCGGGGGTTTTCCCTGCTGGGACTGTGTTTGAGGTTCCTGCTGGGACTGTGTTTGAGCCGGAGGCGGGGATTGAACCCGCGACCTATCGCTTACGAGGCGATTGCTCTGCCACTGAGCTACTCCGGCGTCTGGCAGGTGCATGTGGGGCTGCAAACTCCGACACCGCCCTGCCCGGGACGAGTATGCCAGACGGAGGCCGGTGAGCGATCGGCGCCCGTGGTCGGCGATCCGGTGGCACCTGGAACAGCGCGATGCGCGGCATGATCGGTGTGATGGGTGCTCCGGTCCGGGGTCCGCGGGGTGGGTGTGCGGATGGGCCGAACGTGCGCGATCCTCCCGGGCGGGCGCCAGGGGGATCGCCGGACGGGAGTGCCGGGCGCGTGACGGAGGCGCGAGGCCCACAGTGGTCCCCGAACGTCACCGATCGGATGTTCTGTGCGTCATGCCACATCGCGTGGACGTTGGGTCGCTTTTCGAGGGCTGAATCATCGCAATGTGTACCGATCGCATGCTGGGTGCGTCTTTCCGTTACGAAACTGAATGCGGGTACTCCGGCGTGTGGGGCTCGTGGTGCCGAAAAGGCACCCCCGGTCGCAGTGGCTCCGGAGAGGTTGCGTAGGGTTTCGCACCATGACCGGGGCCGGGGAAGGTGCGCCAGGCACGACGCGCGGAGCGTCGCTGCTTGTTGCCGAAGACGACGAGGCATCGCGAATCGCACTGGCACGCAGCCTTGAGCGATTCGGGTACCGGGTACTGGAGGCCGCGGACGGCGAGGCCGCGCTGCGGTTGTTCCAGACCACAGAGGTAGACCTCGTTGTGCTTGACGTGGCTATGCCGCGGATGGACGGGTTCGCCGTTCTGAGCCGGCTGCGCCAGACCAGTGAGGTTCCGGTGATCATGCTGACGGGGCGCGCGGAGGAGGTTGACCGCGTCGTGGGCCTCGAGCTGGGTGCCGACGACTACGTGGTCAAGCCCTACTCGCTGCGTGAGCTGGTGGCCCGGGTCCGGGCCCGGCTGCGGCGCCGGCCGGTGGAGGCGCCGCCGCAGCGCACCGGCGACGGCAACGAGCCCCTGATCTACGGTGACGTCTCCATCGACCTGCGTGCGCGGGAGGTGGCGGTGGCCGGCGAGCGGGTGGATCTGACCGCTCGTGAGTACGAACTGCTCGCGTTCCTCGCCCGCCATCCTCGGCGGGTCTTCAGCCGTGAGGAGCTGCTGGAGCAGGTGTGGGGCACCCGCTTCCAGGACCCGGCCACGGTGACCGAGCATGTCCGCCGGGTGCGTACCAAGGTGGAGGGCAGGCCCCCACAACGCCGCCTCGTCACGACCCTGCGTGGGATGGGCTACCGCTTCGACCCGTGAGGTATGAGATCGATCGGCTGGCGTAGCTCCTTGTCGTCCTCATGAAGCTCGATGATCGAGCCGTTCGGGACGGGGTTGCCCTGCTGGTGCTCCCGGTAGCCGCCCATGTCCAACCGCTGGACCCGGCCGGCGCGGCTTCGCAGGCACCAGTCCACCGCCCGGATGAACATCCCGTGGCTGAAGACCACGACGAGGCCGGGTGGCGCCAGCCGTAGCCGAGCGAGGAGCCGGTCAGCCCGGTCCAGCAGGCCGGCGAACGACTCGCTGCCCACCTCCGGCCGGTCGACGTGGTACGGGTTCGCCGCGAGCCAGTAGGAGCTCGCGTACGGTACCCGGTCACGGTCGCTCATCGGCTTGCCGTGCAGGCTGCCCAGATAGGTGAACTCGTGGACCTCCCAGATCTCCTGGGGGGTGGTGGGGAACCTGCGGGTGGTCGGCTCGGCGGTCAGCTGGGCCCGCAGAAATCCTGAGACCACAATCAGGGACGGATCTCGCGGAACCGCGTCCGCGACGAAGTCAGCCTGCCGCAGCCCGAGATCGGTGAGACCGATGCCATCCGGGTCCGTGCCGGGCTGCCCCGCGTTCGCTGTGCTCTCCCCGTGGCGTACCAGCCACACCAGCTGTCCCACTATCGCCCCCGAACCTTGGTGGGTTGCTCGCCAGTCCGCACGCCCGCCCGTGCGCGGCGCCTACTGCTCCGGACGTCGTCGCGACCGCCGGCGTCGAGCGGACGGATCCTGGCCGCCCAGGTCCATCTCGTCGTTTGGCTCTGCCTGGTCGTCTGGCCGTGCCTGGTCGTCTGGCTCTGCCTGGTTGCCCGGGGCCACCTGGCTGCCTGCGTTCGGTGAGCCGTGGGCCGCCTCGTAGGCCTTTCTCGAGCCGCAGACATCCGCGCGGGAGCAGCTGTGCCGGCTCCCGTCGTCGAGCGCGACCGTGAGCTGCTGGCGAGGCACGTCATGGCCGACCACACGGCCTTCGCCGGCGGGGATCGACACCGCCGCCCCGACGGCGGGAACCGCCGCGGTGAACTCCTCGTAGAGCGGATGCTCGTAGCGCAGGCAGCACATGAGCCGGCCACAGGCGCCGCTGATCCGCATCGGGTTCAGCGAGAGGTTCTGATCCTTGGCCATGCGCACGCTCACCGGCTCGAAGTCGGTGAGAAAGGTCGAGCAGCACAGATCCCGGCCGCAGGAGCCGATCCCGCCCTGCAGCTTGGCGCTGTCGCGGGCCGAGAGCTGGCGAAGCTGCACCCGGGCGGCCAGGGTCCGATTGAGGTCACGGACCAGCGAACGGAAATCGACCCTGTTCTCCGCGGTGAAGAAGATGGTGATCGCGTTCGTCTCGAGAACGACGTCCACGCCGATCACCTTCATCGGCAGCCCGTGCTCCCGGACCAGCCGGCGGGCGGCGACCCTGGCCTGTGCTCGGCGCCGCCGGGACGCGTCGTTGCGGCGGAGATCCTCGTCGTCGGCGAGACCGACCAGCACGGGGAGGCCGCCGACGTCCTCACTGACCCACTGCGGTGCCCAGACGCAGGTCGCGACCTCGGGCCCGTCGTCGGTGGGCACCAGCACCCGGTCGCCCACCCGCGGGCTGTGCGGACCGGGGTCGGCGTAGTACAGACGACCCCGCCTGGAAAAGGACACCGCGCACATCATCGGCATGCGACGGCCGCCGCCTTCCACACTCGCGGGTCCGGGACACCCGAAGACTACGACGCGCCCGGCCGCTTGGCTCCCAGTTCGCCCATCTCCGTCCCGCCCGGTCAGGACACGCCCGGACGTCGGCGGCCGCGTTGTCCCGGCTAGCCGATCCGGGCGCCGTCGGGCAGCCGGTAGACGGCGAACGGTGCGACGATCACCGGCCGGGCGACGTTGCGGACCGGTGTCCCGCCCGGGGTCCAGCCCATCTCCTGGCCGTGGTGCGCATGGCCGTGGACGGCCAGCATGGTCGTGGGCTCCGGCGCGGCCATGCCGATCAGGTCACCCGCGTCGAGCGGGCCGGGATCGGCGGCGGTGTCGACGGCGGGTGCCGTGACCGGAGCCGGCGGCGCCGTGCCCGCCCGGGAGCCGTCGATCGCGGCACCGAGCAGGGGACTGCCGAGAAACCGATGGATCTCCGGCGCCTCGCCGGTGAGCGTCTCCATGACCGGCGCGTAATGGGTTAGCGCGATGCGGACGTCGGTGTCCAGGGACGCCAGCGCGTCGCGCAGGCGGCGGGCGGCTGTTCCGTCGGTGGCGGCCCTCCCGGCGTCCTGGCCGTCGGAGAACCCCGTCACGCCCGCGACGCCGACCGCGCCACTGGACGTCTCGATGGTCGCGGCGGTGCCTTCGAGCACGATCGCGCCGGCGTCGCCGAGCATCGCGGCGACCTGGCCGCCCGCGCCGGCGTCGTGATCGTGGTTGCCGAGCACCGCCACGACCGGGAGATCGAGACCGGTGACGACGGTGCACAGCTCCGCCGCGGATTCCAGATCGCCGGCGTTGGTGAGATCGCCGGCCAGCAGGAGAAGATCCGCGACCATGGCGGCCCGCTGGTAGAGGGGACGGAGCCGATGCGCGGACCCGGGAACGACGTGGAGATCCCCGACAGCCGCAACCCGCATGATCATCCCTTCGTCACGGGCGAACCGTGACTTCCCACCTGGTCTCTTGCCTGATTAGTGGGTCTGCGCCGGAGGCCGGCGGCGACCCTTGCCGCTGAAGGCTCTCATGCGTCGCGCAACGCGAGCGCGAGAGACTCGGTGGCGAGCTGTGGTACGAGCCCCGGATTGTCCGCGAGCGCCTGCCGAGTCGCCAGGACAGCCTCCCACCGCCGCAGCGTCTGCTCGGGCGTGGCGGCGGAGGCCAGCTGCGCCGTGGCTTCCGCGTGGTCTGGATGCACCAGAGCGACATCGGCGCGTAGCTGGCTGACCAGGACGTCCCGGTACAGGCCGGCGAGATCGACGAGGGCCCGGTCGAGGGAGTCGAGCACCGTTCGCCGCCCACGGCTCTTCTGCGCCCGCTCCAGCTCCTTGAGCGCGCCGGCGGCGCCCCTGACCTGGATCGACCGCGGCTTGGCGCCCGCGCCGCCGGCCCGACCGCCGCCCCGGGTGGAGGTGGACCGGGTGCCGGCCGACGTGGCGCCGACCCCGAGGGCTGTCTTGAGCGCCTCGGTCTCGGCCTCGTCCCGATCAGCACCCGCCGCCTGGGCGTCGGCGGTCGCCGCTTCCACCAGGTCGGCGGCGGCGGCCAGGCAGTCGCCGGTGCGCCTCAGCCGGGACGGCAGGCGTAGCACGGCCTCCCGGCGGGCCCTGGCCTGGGGGTCCGCGGCCAGCCGCCGGGCCTGCCCGACGTGCCCCTGCGAAGCCTGGGCCGCGACCCGGGCCAGCTCCTCGTCGGCACCCTCGCGGACGAGGACGGCGACGACGTCCTCGACGGTGGGCAGGCGCAGCGCGACCGACCGGCAGCGGGAGCGGATGGTGGGCAGCACATCGTCGACCGACGGCGCACACAGCAGGAACACGGCCCGCTCGGCCGGCTCCTCCAGTGCCTTGAGCAGCGCGTTGGCCGCCGAATCGGTGAACCGGTCGGCGTCGTCGATCAGCAGGATGCGCCAACTGCCCGCGCTGGGGGCGCTCGCGGCGTCCCTGATCAGGGCCCGGACGTCACGTACGCCGATCGACAGCCCCTCCGGCCGGACCGTACGCAGGTCGGCGGCGGTGTCGGACAGGACGGTGTGGCAGGCGGGGCACTGCCCGCAGCCGGGCGGGGTGCTCTCGCAGAGCAGCCCGGCGGCGAAGGCCCGCGCGGCCTCCGCGAGCCCGGAGCCTGCGGGCCCGGTGAACAGCCAGGAATGGGTCATGCCCGCGCGGGCGGCCGCCAGCGGGCCGGCGGTGGCCACCAGCGCCGCCGCCTCCGCCGCCGCGGTCAGCGTCGAGACCACGGCATCCTGCCCGACGAGCGCATCCCAGACCGTCACGCTGCCATTGTCGGCCACGCTCGGCCTAACCCGCGTCGGCGGTCCGGCGGATCCGTTCGGTGATCACCGAACGGATCCTTCTGTGCAGTTCGGGCACGGGAAGCGTCGCGTCGACGGTCACGTGTCTGGCGGGGTCCTCGGCGGCGATCCGGCGGAACTGCTCGCGGACCCGCTGATGGTAGGCCGCGCTGTCGCCGGCGGCGCCGCTGTCCGCAGCGGTGGCGGCGGCGGTGGCTTCGTCGGCGGTGCCGCTCTCCGCGGGCGCGGTGGTGTCGCCGATGTCGCCGATGTCGCCGATGTCGGAGGTGCCGTCGGTGGCCGCGGTGGCGGCGGTGTCGCTCCGGCTGGCACGCCGGGGCCGGGTGGACGGGCGGGGCGCTTTCCGCTCTGTCGGCAGATCCAGCAGGATCGTCACATCGGGGAGCAGCGAGTGGGTCGCCCACTGGGCCAGCGCGGCCAGCTCGTCCTGGTCCAGGCGCGGGTCGGCGCCCTGGAAGGCCTTCGACGACGCCGCGTACCGGTCGGCCAGCACGATGGCCCCTCGCGCCAGCGCGGGCTCGATGATCCGCGCGACCTGCTCGGCCCGATCAGCCGCGTCCAGCAGGGCCACCGTCCGGAAATGTGGTCGTGTGGACGGGGCGTCGAGCAGCTCGCGCACGCTGGCGCTGATCGGCGTGCCGGTCTTCTCACGAACGACCACGACCTCGCGGCCGCTCGCGGCGAGCCACTCCTGGAGCAGGTCCAGCTGGCCCTCGGCGCCGGCCGCGGTGTCCCCCTCGATGGTGATGAACAGCCCGGCGTGTCGCAGCCGGCGGCGGCTGCGCGGCCGGCGGCCCCGGACCGCGTTCCACAGCTCCGGAAGCACCGCCTCGCCGGCGTGGTCGTCCATCTGCCGGTAGGAGAAGAGCCCGACAGCCACGGCGAGCAGGCCGCCGCCCAGCAGCACGGCGGTGACACCGTCCGCGCGGACGTTGATGTCCCCCCACAGGTGGACCTCGTGGAAGCCGATCAGCCCGACGAGCGCGGGGGCGGCGGCGAGTACGAGCAGCAGGTCGACCCGCACCAGGGACTGCACCAGCGCGAACGTGCGGCCACGCAGCTCGTCGGCGACCTCGGCCTGCAGCAGCGTGTACCCGGTCACCCAGGCGACACCGGCGAACGCGCCGACGAGCACCACCAGGATGCAGGCGATGACCAGGTTCGGAATGATCGCGACGATGACCAGGGTGATGCCGGCGCCGGTGACACAGACACCGAACAGACGGGTCCGGCTGTAGTCCCCGAGCAGCCGTGGACCGGCGGCCATACCGCCGGCCAGCCCGATGAAGACGGCACCGAAAAGCACACCGTAGGCCGAGTCGCCACCGCCGAGGATCTCGACGTAGAGCTTGCCGAGCGCGATCACGCTCCCGGCGCCCGCGAAGCCGCCCAGGATGCCCACAACGAGACCACGGACGAGGCGGTCCTGGCCGACGAACTTCCAGCCCTCGGTGATCGACGCGAAGAAGCCCGGCTCCGGGCCCTGCTCAGGCCGTTCCGCCTTGCCGATCGAGCGCAGGCCCCAGATGACGATCGCGGAGCCGAGGAAGGTCGCCGCGTTGAAGTACAGCGCGAGATCGAGCGAGCGGTCCTCGAAGTAGTGGATGCTCGGGCCCAGCCCACGTGACACCGTGGCCAGCAGGGTGAAGATCGCGGCCGCCAGCGGGGCGGTGCCGTAGGTCGTGATCAGGCTCAGCGTGTTCGCCGCCGCCAGCCGGTTACGAGGAACCAGCCGCGGAATCGAGGCCTCCTTGGCCGGCGCCCACACCAGGCTCACGCACTCGACGAGGAAGGACGCGATCAGCAGCCACTCGAGGGTGTGCACGATCGGGATGGACACGAAGAGCCCGAATCGCATGACGTCGGTGACGACCATGGTCATCCGCCGGTCGAGGCGGTCGGCGATCGCGCCGGCCAGCGGCCCCAGGATGAGAGCCGGCAGCAGGCGGACGATCAGCAGTGAGCCGATCGCGTAGGCCTTGCCGGAGAAGCTGCTGGCGAGCTCGGTGATGAGCGCCGTGGTCGCCAGCAGGCCCAGCCAGTCGCCCAGGCTCGACAGACTGAGCTGGATCCACATCCGGYGGAACTCGGGGATCCGCAGGACCGCGCGTAGGTCGCCGTCGGAGCCGTCGGGGCCCTGCGACCGGGCTGGCGGCGATGGCACGGTCGTGACCGGATGCCGGCTGAGTGTGCGCCGCACCCGCATCCGTGGTTGACGCCGATCGCGTGGACCGCTCGTCAGCGCGTTCGGTGCGTTCGACGCGGCCGCGGCGTCGGTCGGTGCCGCGCCGTCGGCTGGTGCTACGCCGTCCGCTGGTGCCGCGGCCGCGGGCGGCTCGCCGGATGCCGCGGCTTCGCCCGTCTGGCCCGTCTCGTCCAGCTGGTTTGGCGCACCAGCCGCGTTCGGCGCCTCCGGCCGTGGGCCCTCGTTCGGAGGGGTACCTCCACGGGAGGGCGGGCGATCGAGCGGAGTGCTCTGAAAGCCGGGCAGGGGGACGGTCGCGTCGGCCAGCGGGGACACACGTACAGCTGGCTCGCCGCCCGGAGCCTGTACAGGAGTGCCGCCCAGTTCGCCGTGGCTCTCGTCGAGGGGCAGGTCCATCAGCCTGACCGGCGTGAGCCGTTGGAAGCGGCTCCGGTGGCCCCCGCGGTGCCGTTACCGCCGCCGTCGAGGTCCTGGACCGGCGTGGCCCCAGGTCCGTCGGCCGGTGCGGCTTCGGCGGTCCGCGACCTGCGCGAACCGGATCCGGCGGCTGCCGTCGACGTCCCGCCGGCACTCTTCCTGGCCGTCGTCGCCCGGGTCTTCGCGGGGCTCTTGGCGGCTGTGGTCTTCGCGGTCGCCTTCGTGCCCGCCGTTTCGGTCTTTTCGCCCGGCTCGGAGCTCTTTGCTGTCGAGCGGGTCCTGGCGGTCGCCTTCGCCGTTGACCTGGCGGCCGTCTTCGCGGGCGCCTTGACGGTTCGGCGGGGGGCCGTGGCAGTCCGGGCGCGACGGTCGGCGAGCAGCTCGGCGGCGCGTTCGGTGGTGATGGATTCGACCGCGTCACCCTTGCGCAGGCTGGCGTTCGTCTCGCCGTCGGTCACATAGGGGCCGAAACGCCCCTCCCGGACGACGATCGGCTTTTCGCTGGCCGGATCCTGCCCCAGCTCGCGCAGCGGCGGGGTCTGCGCGGCCTGGCGCCGCCCCCGTGCCTTGGGCTGGGCCAGCAGCGCGAGCGCCTCCTCCAGGGTGACCGTGAACAGCTGCTCCTCGGTCTCCAGCGACCGACTGTCGGTCCCCTTCTTCACATAGGGCCCATATCGGCCGTTCTGGGCGGTGACCTCCGCGCCGTCCTCGCCCACCCCGAGAACACGGGGCAGCGTCAGCAACCGGAGTGCGTCCTCGAGGCTCACGGTCTCCAGGGACATCGTGCGCAGCAGGCTGGCGGTTCGCGGCGGCTCGCTGTCGGTGGTCACGTACGGGCCGTAGCGGCCGGCCTTGGCGGTGATCGACGCACCGGTCTCCGGGTCGGTGCCGAGCAGCCGGTCCCCGCTCGGCGCGGCCAGCAGCTCCAGCGCGCGCTCGACGGTGAGCTCGTCCGGCGCCACCTCGTCCGGGACGCTGGCGCGGGCCTCCCCGTGCTGGACATACGGGCCGTAACGGCCCACCCGCACGACGACGGGCGCGCCGTCCTCGGCCTTGCCGAGCGGAATCGAGTTGACCTCACGGGCGTCGATCTCGCCGAGCCGCTCGCCGACGAGGTGCTTGAGGCCCTCGGGTGCGCCCGTGCCGTCCGGGTCGGGTGAGCCGAAGTAGAAGCCCGTCAGCCAGTCGGTGGAGGCGGCCGTGCCAGCGGCGATCGCGTCGAGGTCATCCTCCATCGAGGCGGTGAACTGGTAGTCGACGAGCCGCCCGAAATGGTCTTCGAGCAGGCCGACCACGGCGAAGGCCACAAAGCTCGGGACCAACGCCGATCCCTTCTTCCAGACGTAGCCGCGGTCCTGGATCGTCCCGATGATCGAGGCATAGGTCGACGGGCGGCCGATCCCCAGTTCCTCGAGGGTCTTGACCAGGCTCGCCTCGGTGAAACGCGGCGGCGGGCTGGTGGTGTGGCCCCGTGGGGTGAGGGTGCGGGTGGCCAGCGCGTCGCCCTGGCGGACGTCCGGCAGCCGCCGCTCGCGGTCCTCGAGCTCGGCGTCCGGGTCGTCCGCACCCTCGACGTAGGCGCGCAGGAAGCCCGGGAAGGTGATGACCTTGCCGGAGGCGGAGAACTCGGCGTCCTCGCCGGCGGACGAGCGCGCGCCGAGCCGGATCGTGGCGCTGGTGCCGCGGGCGTCGGCCATCTGGCTCGCCACGGTGCGCTGCCAGATCAGCTCGTACAGGCGGAACGAGTCGCCGTCGAGCTCGGCGCGAACCTCGCCCGGAGTCCGGAACTGGTCGCCGGCCGGGCGGATCGCCTCGTGGGCCTCCTGCGCGTTCTTGACCTTCTTGGCATAGATCCGGGGCCGGTCGGGCACGTACTCGGCGCCGTACAGGGTGCGGGCCTGGTCGCGCGCGGCGGCCAGCGCGGTCTCGGACAGGTTGGTCGAGTCCGTCCGCATGTAGGTGATGTAGCCGTTCTCGTACAGGCGCTGGGCGACCTGCATGGTCCGCTGGCTGGAGAAGCGCAGCTTGCGCCCGGCCTCCTGCTGGAGCGTCGAGGTCATGAACGGCGGGTAGGGCGAGCGGCGGTAGGGCTTCGTCTCGACCGAGCGCACCGCGAACGCGGCGCCGGCGAGGCGCGCCGCCAGCTCCCGGGCACCGGCCTCGTCCAGCAGGGCGACCGCGTCGGACGTCAGCTCGCCGGTCGGGGCGAAGTCACGGCCGCTGGCGAGACGTCGACCGTCCAGCGCGACCAGGACCGCCGGCAGCGGGGTCGGGTCCAACGCGGCACCGTCGTGGGCGACGGTCTGGGCGAAGACGCCCTCGATGTTCCAGTACTCGGCGCTGCGGAACCGCATCCGTGCCCGCTCGCGCTCGACGAGGACGCGGGTCGCCACGCTCTGGACCCGGCCCGCCGACAGCTTCGGCATGACCTTCTTCCACAGCACGGGGGAGACCTCGTAGCCGTAGAGCCGGTCCAGGATCCGCCGGGTCTCCTGGGCGTTGACCAGGTTCTCGTTGATCTCCCGCGGGCTGTCGACGGCGCGCTGGATCGCCTGCGGGGTGATCTCGTGGAAGACCATGCGCTTGACCGGGACGGTCGGCTTCAGCGTCTGCAGGAGATGCCAGGCGATCGCCTCGCCCTCCCGGTCCTCGTCTGTCGCGAGATAGAGCTCGCTGGCGTCCTTGACGAGCGACTTCAGCTTGCTGACCTGAACCTTCTTGTCCGGGCTAACGACATAGAGGGGCTCGAAGCCGTTGTCGACGTCGACCCCGAGCCGGGCCCAGGGCTTGCCCTTGTGCGCGGTGGGCACATCGGCGGCGCTGCGCGGAAGGTCCCGGATGTGGCCGATGCTCGACTCGACCTGCCAGCCGGGGCCGAGGTAGCCCGCGATCGTCTTCGCCTTGGCCGGCGACTCGACGATCACCAGGCGGGTTCCGTCCCGGGCCGTGGTGGCGCCGAAGGCCTCGTGGCTGTCGGCCGGCTCGGCGACCGGCGTGGGCGACCCCGCGGTCGTCCGGCTCGTCGACTTCGTGCGCGGTGGCACTTCTCTCCTCGTCACGGCGTGCTGCATCCGGTGGACTCCTCGGGCCGCGATCCGCCCCGGGGAATCCTCGTTCGATCGACCTCTGTCACTTGCTCCAACGTCTGCCCGGGYCGCCGTCGGTACGCACACCGACGGCACGCCGGCCTTCCCCGCTCCCTGGGCGTGGGCGCGGGTCCGGCGCGACCGGACACCTCCCGCTGCCGGAATCGGCCGCAGGGAGCACCGTACGCCGGTGTGTCGCTGGAGGGACCCCCCGTCCGCCGTCGGGGGCCGAGCGAGTTCTCTCTCCGTGGTCGCACGGGCCACCGACCGCACCATCGTGCCGCGCCATACGCCGACTGGTCCAGCGTCAAAAGGATCTCTCCGCCCACCAAACCCGTCGTACCCCGGTCGACTGAACTGGCATTACCAGAGCCGGGCCGAGTAGCGGTGCCGTGCCGGTCGTGGCCGCCGCGGGTGCGGCCGATACGGCCCATACCAGTGGCCAGGTTACGGAATGTAAGAGGTCCGACCGGATCGTGCCGGTCGGACCTCTGGGCGTGGTGATGGGGCGGCGCCGACCCGTCCAGGCCCTGCCGGCGGGCTGTTCAGGCCCTGCCGGCGGCTTCGTCAACGGGCCTGGACGGTGTCGGCCCCGGCCGCTAGACCTGTACCTGGGAGTCCGGTTGTGGAGAGAACGCGGGCGGCGACGCGGGCTTCGGCGGCTCGTCGCCGATGCTGGAGCCACGCCGCTTGGAGGCGGCGACAACCGCGATGATCACGGCGACCGCCGCCACCGCGATGCCGATCCGGGCCGGGGTGTTCTCGTCGGCGCCGACGGAGAACTTCACGACCAGGGGAGCGATCAGCAGGCTGACCAGGTTCATCACCTTGAGCAGAGGATTGATCGACGGGCCCGCGGTGTCCTTGAACGGATCGCCGACGGTGTCGCCGATCACCGTCGCGGCGTGCACCTCGGAGCCCTTGCCCCCGTATTGCCCGTCCTCCACCAGCTTCTTCGCGTTGTCCCAGGCACCACCCGAGTTGGCGAGGAAGACCGCCATGAGAACTCCGCCGGCGATCGCCCCGCCGAGGAAGGCGCCCAGCGGCGGGTAGCCCAGGCCGAAGCCGACCGCGATCGGTGCCATCACCGCGAGAGTCCCCGGTGTGACGAGCTCACGCAGCGAATCCCTCGTGCAGATGTCCACGACGGCGCCGTAGTCCGGCTTTTCGGTGCCCTGCATGATCCCGGGCTTTTCGCGGAACTGCTTGCGGACCTCTGACACGACGCGGCCGGCCGCCCGGCCCACGGCGTTGATGGCCAGCCCGGAGAACAGGAAGACCACGGCAGCGCCGATGATCAGGCCGACCAATGCGTCGGGATAGGCAACATTGAGACCACCAACGGTGCCGCGGCCGAGCTCGGGCGCGGCACCGGCGTCGGCCAGCGCGGTGGTGACGGTGTCGGTGAACGACCCGAACAGGGCAGTCGCGGCGAGCACCGCGGTGGCAATCGCGATACCTTTCGTGATCGCCTTGGTGGTGTTGCCCACGGCGTCCAGCGAGGTGAGAATCGCCGCGCCCCGCTCGTCGATGCCCTCCGGCCCCGCGGACATCTCCGCGATGCCCTGCGCGTTGTCGCTGACCGGGCCGAACGTGTCCATCGAGACGATCACGCCGACCGTGGTGAGCAGCCCCGTTCCGGCAAGAGCGACCGCGAAGAGCGCGATCGTGACGCTGCCGGCTCCGAGGAGATACGAACCGAACACGGCGGCTCCGATGAGCAGTGCCGAGTAGACGGCCGACTCCATGCCCACGCCGATACCGGCCAGGATGTTCGTGGCCGGCCCGGTCGTCGACGCCTCCGCGACACCGAGCACCGGACGCCGGTTCGTCTCCGTGAAGTACCCCGTGAGCAGCTGGATGGCCGCCGCCAGCGCGATCCCGATGATCACTGCGCTGATGGCGATGACCCGGGGGTCCCCGTCCTGGGTGCTTCCGGCCAGCCCCGGGAACTCCGCGAAGCTGCCCGGAAGGTAGAGCAGGGAGACGATCACCACGCCGATCGCGGAGATCACCGCCGAGATGAAGAATCCACGGTTGATCGCGCTCATGCCGGTGCGGTCACCGTCCCGGGGAGAGACCGCGAAAATCCCGATGACAGCGGTGATGACGCCGACGGCGGGGATGAGCAGCGGAAAGACCAGCCCGTCCTCACCGAAGGCCTTGACGCCGAGAATCAGTGCCGCGACCAGGGTCACCGCGTACGACTCGAACAGGTCGGCAGCCATTCCCGCGCAGTCCCCGACGTTGTCACCCACGTTGTCCGCGATGGTCGCCGCGTTGCGCGGGTCGTCCTCCGGTATGCCCTGCTCGACCTTGCCGACCAGGTCCGCACCGACGTCCGCGGCCTTGGTGAAGATGCCGCCGCCGACCCGCATGAACATCGCCAGCAGTGCCGCGCCGAAGCCGAATCCCTCGAGAACCTGCGGTGCGGTGTCCTGGAAGGCCAGGACGACCACCGCCGCTCCGAGCAGGCCCAGGCCGACGGTGAACATTCCGACCACCCCGCCGGTGCGAAAGGCGATCCGCATCGCGGCCGGTTCGCCGCTTTCGATGGCCGCCGCGGCCGTGCGGGTGTTGGCGCGGGTGGCCAGCGACATCCCGACGAAGCCGACCAGCGCCGAGAACACCGCGCCGACCACGAAGAACACGGATCGGCCCACCCGTGCACCGGTGTCGTCCGCCGGGAGAAGCAGGAGTACGAAGGGGATTACGATGACGAACCCGGCAAGGGTTCGGAACTGCCGACGGAGGTAGGCTGCGGCTCCCTCCTGAACCGCTCGGCCCACCTCGATCATTTTCGGAGTGCCCGCACTCGCGGCCAGCACCTCGCGGACGAGGTAGCCGGCGACGAGCAGGGCGAGCGCTGCGACGATCGCCACACCGGCGACCAGCCCGACAGCTCCACCGCTAAGGTCGATTGAGGGATTATCGGCCTGTAGGGTGTGGATCGGGGACATGGCTCCTCCCGGTCTGCATTGTCCCGGGACTGCTGTCCCGGTTTGTTCTGTGCACCCTCCGTGATCGTGCTGGTGGAAGCGGACGCCGACCGTCCGCGGCCATCGGTCATCGATCACAGCCAGGTACGTCGCATCCGACGACGTTCTGGGTGGGTGACAGACACAGGTCAGGGCGTGAGCCACGGTCCGGCGAAAGCCGAACGGTCGCCGGAGGCGACTGAGAACGAGGGAAGCGACGCCGGTCCAGACCCGGCGCTGGTTCCCTCGTGCACGGCAAACACCTTCACGCGGCCCTTGCCTGTGGCCCGGGGCCGGACCCACGGGGAACACCAAGGGAAACACCGACGGTCTCGATCAACCGTCGGCGAGATGCGGCGCAGTCTATCCGTAGGTGTGTGACGTGCGCAGGTTTTTCGGTTGTGACTGGCCGGGGATGCTGTTTTTGTTGTAGACGATCCCGTCGCCAGTGGGGCGGTCGGTGGCCCGGGGGAACCGTGGGATCGCTGGTCCCGGGCAGGCGTCATCGCCGAAGGCAACCGCACGGCCGAAGGCAACCGCATAGCCGGGGGCCCCTCCGGTCTCCGGACAGGCCCCCGGCGTCTGAGGACCCGGTGTCTGCGGTCCCGGTGTCTGCGGCGCCTCGCTCGCCGCGGCTGGTCCGGGGGACTCAGCCTTCCCGGCGGGCCGATCCGGCGATCTGAGCGGCCAGCGCCGCGTACCCGGCGGAATCGAGGTCGGCATCCTCCTCGGGCTCGGCCGTGTGCCAGGTCATCTCGACGACGGTGCCGGTGCCGTCCTGACCACGCCGGACGGCTACCTCGTCCACCAGCCCTTCGATCAGGGCCAGCCCCAGACCCGATGGCAGCGGCTGGTCGACCTCGGTGCCGGGCACTCCGATGGCCGCTAGGTCGGGCTCCGCCCCCTCGCCGAGGTCGAGCAGGGCGTCGACACTGAGCAGGCCGCCGTCGGGACCTGGGGCGATCTCGTCTCCGGCCGCGCCGCTGTCGGAGACGACGACCCTGAACGACTCGGGGGTATCGGTCAGCTCGACGTGCACGAACGCCTGGGGATTACTGCGGCGGTTGACTCGGACGGCACGGGCACACGCCTCCCCGACCGCCAACTTGATCTCGTCGATGGCCCCGACCGGCACGCCCGCACGCCTGCTGACCGCGGTGGCGATCATTCTTGCGGTGCGGACATGTCCGGGCAGGGCGGCGAAGCGCAACTCGACGGTGGGCATGCGTCCGAGGACCTGCCTTTCGCGATGGGACCTGACTCAGTCGCTGGCGGCGAGGGCATCCTCGACGGAGGAATGGATGGGGAAGACCTTGGTCAGCCCGGTGATCCGGAAGATCTTCAGGATGCGCTCCTGGGTGCAGACCAGGCGCAGCGAACCCTCGTGCGCACGAACCCGCTTGAGCCCGCCGACCAGGACACCGAGGCCTGTGGAGTCGAGGAACTCCACACCCTCCATGTCGACCACCAGGTGGTACGACCCGGCCGAGACAAGATCGATGAGCTGCTCGCGGAGCTTGGGGGCGGTGTAGACATCGATCTCGCCGCCCACCACGACGACCGTGTGGGTCCCTTCCTGACGAGTCGTGAGGGACAGATCCACGGATCCTCCTAGTGGTTCTTCCCGGCGCCCGCGCCTCGGGCAACCGACATCACGGCGGCACTACCCTCCCATGAGGAGGATCAATCCGGTGGCTCGCAACACTTTGACGAGCCGACGCCTGCGTGGCCTACGGACGAATCGCTCTCAACCGCGTCCCTCTCGTCCAGGGTGGCGCACCCAAGGGATGCTATCGCTGATCTAGCGTCGAGTGAGCCTGGGTTGGCCCGGCACCGGATGTTCACCACCAGCAGCTTCGGGCCTGGTCGGCATGTCCGCGGTGGGCGTCGGCTCCCGCTGACCGCCTATCGTGACGGGCGTGGGTTCGTCGGCGGCCATCGAGCGTGACCTCGCGCGGGCGGACAGCATCCTGGCCCGGCTTGCCCGTGACAGCCGGCGGGCCGGCAACATCACGCATGTCGAGCATGTGCCGTCACGTCCGGGCCGCACGGGGCCCTGGCCGGACTGGGCCGACGAGATCCTGGTCGGCCGACTGCGCACGGCCGGGATCGACGAGCCGTGGACGCACCAGGCCCAGACCGCCCAGGCGGCGCACGAGGGGCGAGACGTCGTGCTCGCCACGGGCACCGCGTCCGGGAAATCGGTGGGCTACCTGCTGCCGGTGCTCTCACGGCTGCTGGCCGAACCGGGCGCGCGGGCGGTGTATCTCGCGCCGACCAAGGCGCTCGCTCACGACCAGCTGCGCTCCGTGCGCTCGCTGCGGCTGACCGGTGTCCGGGCCTCGACCTACGACGGCGACACGCCAGGCTCCGAACGGGAGTGGGTGCGCGTACACGCGAACTTCGTCCTGACCAATCCGGACATGCTGCACCGTGGGATCCTGCCGGCGCACCGCCGCTGGTCCTCCTTCCTGCGCGGGCTGCGTTTCGTGATCATCGACGAGTGCCACGGCTACCGTGGCGTGTTCGGCGCTCATGTCGCGCTGGTGTTGCGCCGGCTGCGGCGGGTCTGCGCCCGGTACGGCGCGCGACCGGTCTTCGTCCTCGCCTCCGCGACGGTGGCCGATCCGGGAATGTCCGCATCACGGCTGACCGGAGTGGACGTCGAGGTGGTTGACACGGACTCGTCCCCGCGCGGCCCTGTGGACTTCGCCCTCTACGAGCCGCCACTGATCAGGGGGGCCGTGCAGGCTGGCGGGGCGGGATCGGTTGGCCTCGCCGGTGGTGCTGGCCTCGCTGATGGTGCTGGGCTGGCTGGTGGTGCTGAGCTGGCCGGCGGCGAGAACGGTGCCCCGGTCCGGCGGGCCGCGACCGCCGAGTCGGCTGATCTGCTCGCGGATCTGGTCACGGAGGGCGTGCGGACACTGGTGTTCGTCCGTTCCCGCCGAGCTGCCGAGGTCGTCGCGGCCGCAGCGCGACGTGGGCTGGAGGAGGCCGCGCCGGAGCTGTCCGGGCGGGTCGCGGCGTACCGCGCCGGCTACCTCGCCGAGGAGCGTCGGGACCTGGAGAACCGGCTGAGGACAGGTGAGCTGCTCGGCGTTGCCGCGACGTCGGCGCTGGAGCTCGGCGTCGACATCAGCGGGCTCGACGCGACCGTGATCGCCGGATTTCCCGGCACGCTCGCCTCCCTGTGGCAGCAGGCGGGTCGTGCGGGCCGGGCCGGGCAGGGCGCGCTCGCGGTGCTCGTCGCCCGAGACGACCCACTCGACACCTACCTCGTTCACCATCCCGAGGCGGTCTTCGGTCGGCCGGTCGAGGCCAGTGTGTTCGACCCCGACAACCCGTACGTCCTGATGCCTCATCTGGAGTGCGCGGCCAGCGAACTGCCGCTGACCGAGGAGGACCTGGAGCTGTTCGGGCCCGGAGCCCGCGGCGCCGTCGACGACCTCGTTCGCCGGGGACGGCTGCGCCGCCGGCCCACGGGCTGGTTCTGGACGCAGCGGCACCGGCCGGATGTCGACATCAGAGGAACCGGTGGTCCTCCCGTGCGCATCGTCGAGGTCGGGACAGGTCGCCTGCTCGGCAYCGTCGACGCGGGGACGTCGCATTCGACGGTGCACCAGGGAGCCGTGTACCTGCATCAGGGCGTCACCTTCCTCGTCACCGAGCTCGACCTCGACGACGCGGTCGCTTTCGTCGAGGCAGCTCAACCGGACTGGACGACGGTGGCGCGTGARCACACCGATATCCGGGTGGTCGAGTCGACGCGGTCGGCACGGTTCGCCGACGTCGAGATCCACCTCGGCACGGTGGAGGTCACGAATCAGGTGGTCGGATTCCAGCGCCGACGCCTGGCCACCGGTGAGATCCTCGGGCAGGAACCGCTCGACCTGCCGCCGCGCCAGCTCCGCACCAGGGCCGTCTGGTACACCGTCACCGACGAACTGCTGGCCGCTGCCAACGTGGAACCCGCGGAGGTGCCGGGCGCGGTGCATGCCGCCGAGCACGCGGCGATCGGCCTGCTTCCGCTGTTCGCGACGTGTGACCGGTGGGATATCGGTGGTGTGTCCACCGACCTGCACCCGGACACGGGCCGCACCAGCGTTTTCGTCTACGACGGCCATGCCGGGGGAGCCGGGTTCGCCGAGCGCGGGTTCCTGCGGGTGGCCGAATGGCTGAGCGCCACCCGGGATGCGGTCGCCGCCTGTGAATGCCCGGCTGGCTGCCCTTCCTGCGTGCAGTCGCCGAAGTGCGGAAACGGCAACGAACCTCTCGCCAAGGCGGCGGCCGTGCGGCTGCTGGACTCCGTGTTGGCCGCGATGGACGGAGACCGCGGTCAGGTACTGGACCCACCACGGAAATAGACACCTTCGTGGGTCGGGGGGGTAGCCGACCGTATCGGGGGTAGACCGCGCTCTGTCGGATTCTCAGAGCGGTCCTACTTCCCGTAAACGGCAGGAATGTGGAGGTTCCGGTGGTCACCGTCGGCGTAGTCCTGGTACTTCTGGCGGGCGTTCTCACTGCGGACATCGTCCTGGAGAGCTCTGGCCAGACGGAACTGATGATCATGGGGCAGGCGCTGTCCTTTGACGTCTGGGGGCTGTTCGTCCTGGGGGTCGCTACCGGGGTACTGGCGGTGGCCGGTATCCAGCTCGGGCTGCAGGGTTTTGCCCGCGACAGGCAGCGACTGAGGGCGCAGCGCGAGCAGGCCAGGGATCTCGCCGCCATGACCCGCCCCGTTCCTGGGCCGCACCCGTCGCCGTCGCAGCCCCGTGCCGCCGCGACGGCCACAGCCACCGCTTTCGCGCCTCGTAGGTCGGTTCCTGGCGGGCCGGTTCCTGGTGGCGTGGTGACGACGGCCGGTGGTTCGGCGCCGGCGCCAGCACCCGCCGCGCCGGCGCCTGCCGCGGCACCGTCGAGCCAGGCCCTGGCACCGTCGAGCCAGGCCCTGGCACCGTCGAGCCAGCACCCGTCGAGCCAGCGCTCTTCGAACCAGCGCCCGTCAGGCCAGGTGCCGATCGGCCGGCCGGCTGGGACCGCGACCGCTCCCACAACACCGCTGGTCGTGCGTGGCCATGGCGCGGGTGGGCGTGGCTCGACGGCGCGGACCGGTGACGCGAGGACCACAGGCGCGGGTCCGCGGTCCGCCCCGCCGGTCGCCGCGGCCGACGCGCCTGTGCCGGCCGGCCGCACGGTCGCTCCCGCCGAACGGCCGTCGACGCCCTCGGTACGCCATGGCAGGCCCTCGGTTGTGCCCCGAACTGATCGGGTGGTTGCGAGAGTGGCTGACCTACGGCGCCGGAACAGCGATGGAGCCCAGGACCCGACCGGGAACGGCACTCCCCACGCCCAGGACGCCCCTGTCGGGAAATCCCAGCACCCTGGGGACCCCAGCGCGCCCACGGGTGCCCGCCCGAGCTGAATTCCCACAGGCCCACCGGTACCGGCCATCGCCGCGGCGACAGCCTGATACGCGCCGGGTGCGCCTTCCCAGGGCCCGGCGCGTGCGCGCGCCCGAGCCGGGCCGAACAGCCGTAGCGGAGTCGGTAGGTCGGCCTCGACCGTGACGCTCACGCCATCGCCCTCCACCTGACAGATCGCCAGCCGCGCGGAGTTGGCCCTGGCCGACTCCGCGGCGCGCTGGCAGGCGAGAGCAGGCTGGGCGGAGTGCTCCGCGGCGGCGGCGAGCGCCGCGAGGTCGGCGGCCGTGGCAGCCCGCTGCCGACTCGCGTCGACCTGCGTGAGGCTCAGCGCCGTCGATCCGGTGGCAACGATGACCATCATGGCGCCGAGCAGCCAGACGGTGGCGGAGCCGCGTTCGCCCGTATTCGACGAACCATGCGGCCGGGTTGTTCTCATGGCCCGGTACCCGCCGGCCCGGCACCCGCAGCCGTGTCCTCGACGGCGGCGACCGCGACGGCCGAGACGGTGACTGTGGGCACGAGGCGACCAGCACCTCCCGCGCCGACAACCGCGGCGACACGGACACGTACCGTCCCCGCGCTACCGCCGATCTCGATTTCGGCGCCCGGCGGCGCTGCCCGCAGTGCCCAGGCCCGGGCAGCCGCCGCCGACTCACCACGAGCAGCGGCGCGAGCCCCGAGGCGGGCGGCTTCGGCACATCGCGTCTGTGCGGAGACCGCGCTGAGCATCCAGAGAATCATGAACATCACCGCCAGAAGACTGGGCAGACCCATCGCGAGCTCGGCGGTGACCTGGCCACGATCCCTGCCGCCGCGCGCGCGTCTCGGCCTGGTCGCAGTTCTCAAGGCGCGCTCAGAAGTCGATCTTCAGTGCGCGCTCGACCACCGAGGAGATCAGCGAGCGGGTGGCTGAGCTGGACACCACTGCGTAGAGCACGCTGGCGAACGCGACGGCGGCCAGGGTGCCGACGGCGTACTCGGCGGTGGACATCCCTGCGTCCACCGCAGTGGCTGGCGCCGCGCGGCGGCGCCGGGGCAGCGATCTCACCAGCGTCGACGCCAGATGGATGAACAGGACGAGAAGCCACATCATTGCCTCCGGGTCAGGTGGGGCACGGTCTGGTCAGAGCTGGTCAGGACGGGGCTCGGCAGGCCGGATCTGGTCGGGGTCGGTACCTCGTGGCGCCGGCTGTCTCGATGATCGGGCGGTGTCGGCCGGTGAGGGACGGGCCCGCACTCCCTGTGGATGACGAGATCTCATCCACAACCCGGCACCCGATCTGCCCGCGTCGGGCGCGGTCGCGGGCCGCCGTTCAGGGCTGTGGCAGGAGGCCCGAGCCGAGATCCGGGGCGGTGCCGATGATGATGGGCACCACGCCGAGCAGCAGGAAGGCCGGCAGGAAGCACAGTCCGAGTGGGGCGACGGCCAGGACGCCGGCTCGCCGGGCGGCGCCGATGGCCGCGGCGTGGGTCTCCTGCCGTGCACGGGTGCTGATTCGGGTGAGCGTCGTGGCGAGTCTCGCCCCGGAGGATTCGGTCCTGCCGATGGCGGCCACTGCGGCGAGCACCGTCTGTGCCTCCCGCTGCCGGGCTGACCCGGCTCGCCCGGGCAGCGCGCCGATCCCCAGCGCGCGAGAGCCGGGCCGTACCACCGCGCCGTCGGGACCGCCGGCTGCCGGCGCGCCGCCCACGGTGGGGTGCGGAGTCCGCGCTGAGCACACCGACCGCGCCCAGAAGCCGGCGGCACGCCTCGTCGGCGGGTGCTCCGTGGCGCATCGAACGCCCGGTGGCCCGCAGCTCGACACCGGCCGGGCCTCCGGTCGCGGACCCGACGACCTCCAGCGCGTGCTGCGTGGTGGCACCCGCTCTCAGGCAGGCCGATACGAGGTCGAGCGCGAGGGGAAGATCGGCAAGCATTCGGCGGCGGTACTCCCCGGAGGCCGCGGCGTCGCCTGGCCGTCCGGGTGGGATCGGCCCCGCGCAGACGGGTGGCACCCGGGCCTGGACCCCGTCCGAGATCCGCCGCAGCCAGCGCAGCCCGGCCAGGTCGAGCAACACCCCCGCGGCCAGACAGAGCGTCCCGACCGGGGATGTCGTCAGGACGTCCACCGGGGACGCGCCGAGCAGGATTCCCATTGCGACGCCGAGCAGCGGCAGGCCGGCCACGAGGCGACCTGACGACCGCGGCCCGGCGAGGGCGGCGGCCAGCTCGTCGGCACGTGCCGCATCCGATCGGGCCGCGTCGGCGAGCATGACCGCGACCGGTGCCAGCCGGACCCCGGTCAACCGACACACCCGGAACGCGGTGGCGAGCTGGCGCAGCGCGCCGGCATCGCATCGGGACAGCAGCCTCGGTGCGTCGTCGGCGTCGGCGTCGGCGAGCAGCTCGCGCAGACGTGGCAGGTCGAGAGAACCCGCCGCCCGCCCCGAGCGGCCGCCACCCCGACGGCTGTCACTCCGACGGCTGTCACTCCGACGGCTCTGACGGCCGCCACCCAGACGGTCGGCGCCACTGTGGGCTTCGCCGCTGTGCGGGTGGGCCGGCAGGCTGGTGACCGAGGCCAGCGCGGTTCGCAGCGCGCCGTCGGGAGACGCGCCGGCGTCCAGTTCGGTCGCCACCGCGGCCAGCACGTCCTCAGCCGCCCCACGCAGCTCGGCCTCGTAGCGGTGGACGACCCAGCGACGCAGTGCCCCGTGCCCGCAGCAGAGCACGACGACCGCGATCCCGGCGGCCGGGCCACCCAGCACCGTCGCGGCGACGCTCCCGCCTGCCCAGGCCGCACCGCGCGCCAGCCGGGCCGTCATCGCGCACCTGGCCGGGGCGCCGAAGGCCCTGGTTGCCGGGGATGCGGCGGTCGCATCCGAAGCACTGGTTGTGCTGGTGGTGCCGATCGTGGCGGTGGTGCTGGTTCTGCGGGGGGTGCTGCCTGCTTCGCCCCGGGCGCTGCGGTTCTGGGTGCTGCGGTTCTGGGCATCGCGGTTCTGGGCGCCGTGGCCGGCCAGAGGCGCACCCCACGTTCCCGCAGGAGCGCGGCCAGTAGGGCGAGTCCCTCCGGATCCGGTCGGGCGACGCCTCGCGCGGGTCGTTCGCCCGCGCGCCGGGGCAGCTCCCGGGCGTCGTCGCCAACAAGCGCCGGGACGATCTGGACCAGGCCGTCGTCGCCCCGGCGCAGTACCCCGATGCCGGCGATCCGACGGGCACCCGCCGCATTCCGCCGGAGATGGATGGTCACCTGCACGGCCGCCGCCAGGTGGCTGTGCAGGGCGTCGCGCGGCAGTCCCGCGAGAGCGCCCAGGGCCTCCATCCGGGCGGGCAGGCTCTCGGCAGCGTTGGCGTGCACTGTTCCAAGGCCGCCCTCGTGGCCCGTGTTCATCGCCATCAGGAGATCGAGGACTTCCGCTCCGCGGACCTCGCCCACGACGAGGCGGTCCGGCCGCATGCGCAGTGCCTGGCGGACCAGTTCTCGCTGGGTGATCTCGCCGGCGCCCTCGACGTTCGCCGCCCGAGCCTCCAGCCGGACCAGGTTGATTCGGGAGAGGACGAGCTCCGCGGTGTCCTCGACCAGCACGATCCGTTCTGCCGCGGGTGCGGCGTCCAGCAGGGCGGCGAGCAGGGTGCTCTTCCCCGTCCCGGTTCCGCCGCTGATGAGCGCGGTGAGCCGGGCGGCGAGGACGGCACGCAGGGCGGCCGCGGTGTCGGGCCCCAGGGTGCCGGCGGCGGCGAGGTCGTCCAGGGTGAACGGCACGGGGCGCGGCCTGCGCAGTGACAGGCAGGTTCCGCCCAGGGCGGGTGGGGAGAGCATGGCGTGCAGGCGGATTCCGTCTGGCAGCCGGATGTCGGCGAACGGCATCGCGGTGTCGAGCCGTCGGCCGCCGCTGGCGGCGAGCCGGACGGCGAGCGCCCGGACGGCTCCGTCGTCGGCGAAGCGCACGCCGGTGAGACGAAGCCGGCCGGCTCGTTCGATCCAGACCTTGTCCGGGCCGTTGACCAGGATGTCGGTGATCTCCGGGTCGCGCAGCAGGACCGCGAGCGGCCCCAGTCGCTGGGCATGCCCCTGGGATGGCGTCGAGCTCGCCCCGCTCGAAGCGAAGGCGGCCGCCTCGTCCAGGCCGGCCTTGGACGGGCCTGCGTCGGACGGGCCTGCGTCGGACGGACCTGCGTCGGACGGACCTGGCTCGGAAGGGCTCGTCTCGAACGGAGCCGGCGGCAGCACCACCCTGGGTGGGGCCGCCCCGGAAAGCGGGGGCCCGGGCACCGGTGCGGCGGACGGCGCCGCGGTGACGGCCTCGGCTGAGGCCGACCAGGCGCGGGACCGGCCGGCTCTCACAGGTGCGCTCCGCCGGTGAGGCCGACTTCCGCGAGAAACCGATCGCTGAACCGGATGAGCGACGCTCCGGCAATCGAGCCTTCCGTAGCGGCGGTCGAGCCTTCCGCCGCCGCTTCGGCTTCGACGGGCGGTCGCTTTGTGATCCTCACTGTGGATTCCGAGCGCGGCGCGCCCGAAGTTCTGGCCGTAGCCGGACGGTTTCCCTCGGGGCCGGGCGTCCCCCCGTGGTCATGGCCGGCCATGACCACGGGGTTCGCGGCCGGTTCGTGGTGGATCACGCCGGCCAGCGGAAGTCCCACGGTGGCGACGATGCGGGCCACCGCCGGGTGCAGGGACTCGTCCGGCTCGTTCCGCTCGGCGGGTGAGCCGCTGCCGGGCGAACCGCCGCGACCCGGGCCGGGTGGCTGCGCGCCTGGCGGTGGCAGCATGCCCGGCGGTGGGAGGCGGACGACCAGCCGTACGTCCGAGCAGGTACGCGCCACGTACCTGGCGACCCGAGCCGCCGCCGCGGCTGTCGCGGGCTCGGCTGTCACGACGAGCAGCACCATCTCGCAGAGGAAGAGCCCGACGTCCGCCCCGGCATCGGCGGAGCGAGGCAGGTCGGCGACGATCAGGTCAGCTCCACCGCGAGCGGTGGCGAACATGGCGCTGATGGCCGGCGGCGACAGTACGGGGATCTCGTCGCGGTCCCAGGAGAGCACCGGCAGATCGCCGCCCCACATGGGCGGCCCGGCAAGGAAGTGTTCGAGGTAGTCCTCGTCGTCCTCGTCGTCGGCTGGCCGCGGGCGCGGTGGCTCCGCACGCGCGGCGTCCCCGATGACAGCCCCTGCCGATGTGAGGGGACGGCGCCGGGCCCCTGGGCGTGCCCAGGGGTGGGGGCCCCGGGCCTGCGGCGGGCGTGCCTGCGCCGCGGACAGATCGTCGCCGGCAGCGTGGCGCACCGCTGAGCCGGCGCCCGCCGGATGGAACCGAGGGATGCCGGCCGAGGGCCCGTCGCCCTGGCTGGCCTCCGATCCGAGACCGGAGCCCCAGGATGTGTCCGGGCCCACCGTGAGTCCGCCGAACGGGTCGATCTCCAGCAGCGCCGAGCGGACCTGGCGCCGTAGTCCGGCGCGGGCCAGCGTCACGGCCAGGGTGGTGGAGCCGGCCCCGCCGTGCCCGCCGAGCACACCGAGGGTCAGTGACCGGCGGCTGGCGGTGTCCGCCGCACGGGAGAGGACGTTCACGAGCCAGGTCTCGGCCGCGGGAAGGAAGATCACGTGCTCGGCATTGATCAGAAGCGCCAGACTCCAGGTCCGGCGGTCGTCGACGTCGGTTCCAACGAGCACGATGTCCGAGCGTGGCGGCAGATTCGCGGCGACACAGGCCGCGGCGCGGTCGGCGCCGACCACGACCAGCGGTGCGTTCGCCCAGTACCGGCTGGCGGCCCTGGCCGTCGGCGCGACCGTCACGGTCGTGCCCGCCGCGGCCGCCAGCCGCAGCAGGTCGTCGAGAAGCTCGTGCGAATCGGTGACGACCAGCGGACGTCCGCGGGGAGTGTCGTCGGCTGGCGTGATCGGCTTCGCGGGGGTCATGGCGGGCCGTCCCTTCGGCGCGGGTGGCTGTGTGCGGCCACCATGCGCCGGCCGGGCCGGGCAATGTGGATCTTCGGTGGGGGCCGTGCCGTGCTATAAGGGCCGGCCCGCGTCTGTACCGGAGTGGGACCAGACGGCGACGGAGATCATCGGCGTTCGAGCCGCGGCTCCGGGTCGCCCGCCGAGGGTCTCGTACCGCCATCCAGTACTAGTAATTCACCGCAAAAGGGATAAAAAGGGCGTGGAGTCGACTGCCGACCCGCAAGAAAGAAGGATTTTGGTCGTCGGGACGACCAAAATCGTTCACTCTTGCGGCTCGCCAAACAGGGCTACCGGGTGCTCGGAGGTCCGGCCGTGTTCATGGAGTGTGGCCCTCCCCGCCCGCCGACCAGCGATCTTGATCGGCGTCAATCCGCGACCGCGGAAGCTCGAAACCTCGGCCCAGACGATCCGAGGATCTTCGTTGCCGTGGCGACCTCGTCCTGGCGACCACAGTCCTCAGGTCCTGCCCTGCAGCGGCTGTTCGAGGGGCTGAGGTTCTCAGGCGCGGGAGAGCGCCTCGCACACCGCGAGCGATTCCCGGGCCGCGAGCCCGACCGCGCGGGCACAGTGCCGCACCCAGGAACCCACCCCGTCCGCCCCGCCCGCGACGTACGCGGCAAGCGCGGCGCTGTAGGTCTCCTCGGGATCAACGGTGCCGACACCGGTGCCGGTGCTGGTGCCGACACCAGTGTCGGTGCCCGCGCTGGCAGCGGACGGCGCGGACGGGGCTCCGGCTCCGCCCAGGGCCGCGGCCGCGCTGCCGTGGGCCAGCTCGAGGTGGCCGACGTCCGTCGCGACCAGGGCCTTCGGGTCGAGGCCTCGGCTGATCAGGACGAGCCGGGCGGCGGCGCGGGCGATGATGCCGTCGAGCACGCCGAACGGCCGGATCGCCAGCAGCTCCCCGTGGATGATCGCGGCGACCACGATCGCGGGAGCGCGGGTCGGGGCGGTCAGCACGGCGGTGAGCCCGTCGAGCCGCACCGACATCTCCATGGCGGACACCCTCGGCTCACCCCAGGGGCCAGCCAGCTCCGCGGTGCCGACAGCGGCTCCYGGCCCCCGAACGTCGACCCGTGGCCGGCCCAGCACCTCGTCCGGGAGCAGGCCTCGACCGGCGAGAACGTGCATGCGTGCCAGGGCCTGGCGCGGTGCGCGCTCCCACGCGGATGACAGCGTGCCCAGCTCCGCGTAGAGCCGGACGGCCCCCAGCGTCACGGCCAGCGACCGGCTGTCGGTGCCGTCGGCCGGTCCGCTGACGCGCCCGTCGGCGAGCCCGACCGGAGCGGCGGCACCGGCACCGGCATCGAGGGCGAGCTCATGGTCGCCGAGGTGGGCTCTGAGCACGTCGAGTGGGACGTCGTGCCCTTCCAGCGCGGCGGACGCCCGGGCGGCGCGCAGCGAGGCCTCGGCGGTCACCTCGGCGCTGCGGCGGCGCAGGATGCGGTGCCGCAGCAGGGCGTCCACGCCCGCGCGCGCGGCCGTGGCGGCCTCGTCGACACCGGGGATCGCCGCAACACTGGCGAGCGGGTCGCTACCGACGACTGATGCCGACGAAGGTGCTGTCACCCGGCAGACGCTACCTCGCCCGGGTGTGCCGAGGACGGCTCCCGACTTCGTCATGACCGCTGAAAGGGCGAATCGTCCCTCGGATCACACCGTCCGATCGGGCCCGTCGCCCCACGTGTTCCGCCGCCGCGGGCCACACTGCTCACAGGGGATCCGGACGGGGCGGCCACGCAGCGCCGCCGCGTGCCCCCGCAAGCGCGCCGGCACCGGACCCGATCGGCGGTGTCACGGGCCGGCTTTGAGAGGGAGGAGCCGGCGTGCCGACAAGGACCGACAGCTCACGAGCGGGGCGGGAGCCGACGCTGGGGGAGCTGGTCGCACTCGCGACCCGGGACATGTCGCTGCTGATCCGCCAGGAGATCGAGCTCGCGAAGGCCGAGCTCGCCAGGCAGGCGGTGTCCGCGGGTCTGGGTGCCGGGTTCCTGGTGGTGGCGGCCGGCCTGGGGTTCGGCGCACTGATCGCCGGGACGATCTTCCTCGGTGAGCTGTTCACCTGGGCGGGGATGGAGCGGTTCTGGGCCTACCTGCTGACGGCCGTGCTTTATCTGGCCCTGGCCGGGCTGCTGGTGGTCTTCGCGCTCACCCGCTTCAAGAAGCTTTCACCCCCCGAACGGACCATCCAGACGGTGCGCGATGACATCGCCTGGCTGCGCCGGCCAACCGGCGGGTCGGGGGCCGCCCGAACGGGCCATGGCACGGCCGAGGTGGGAAGCGCCCCGGCCGGGCCAGGCAGCGCGGTGGCGGGACCGGCCGTGACGGGACCGGCTGTGGCGGGACCGGCGGCAGCGGAGTAGCCGGGCGCGGCGATTGTCGGGCCTGGCTTCAGCCGAACAGGCTGGGCGCGGCGGCGGCGGAAGCCGGGCGGGCGCGGCGCACCGACCACCCGTCGGCAGAAGCAGCGGGTCTGCCATCCTTGGAGATGATGGAGGATGCCATCTCTGAGCCGGCGGCCGTGCTCGTTGACGGGCCGTGGCGCCACCGGGACGTCTCGACCAACGGAACCCGGCTGCATGTGGCCGAGGCGGGCGAGGGTCCACTGGTCCTCCTTCTCCACGGTTTCCCGCAGTTCTGGTGGACGTGGCGTAGTCAGCTGCGGGATCTGCCCGGCGCCGGCTACCGGGTGGTCGCCGCCGATCTTCGCGGGTACGGAGCGAGTGACAAACCGCCGCGGGGCTATGACGCGTTCACGCTGGCCGATGATGTCGCCGGGCTGGTGCGGGCACTCGGTGAGCGAAACGCGGTGATCGTCGGCCACGACTGGGGCGGCCTGCTCGGCTGGGTGACGGCGGTTCGTCGGCCACGGGTGGTACGGGGGCTGGCGGTGATCGGCATGCCGCATCCGCTGCGGGTCCGGCGCCGGATCGTCGCCGACGTGCGGGGCCAGGGGCTGGCCAGCCGGTACCTGGCCGCCTTCCAGCTGCCGTGGGTGCCGGAACGCCGCCTGGTCGCGGAGGGAGCGGCCTACGTCGCCGAGCTCCTACGTGGCTGGGGAGGTCCGGGCTACCCGACGCCGGAGGCCGAGGCACGCTATCGCGGCGCCATGCGGATCCCCGGCGTGGCCCACAGTTCGCTGGAGTACCACCGGTGGGTGGTGCGGTCCCAGCTGCGACCGGACGGAGCGCGCTTCGTCGAGCTGCTGCGGACGCCGGTGCGAGTGCCCACCCTGCAGCTGCACGGCAGCCTCGACCGGTGCTTCCTGCCGTCGACCGCGGCCGGGTCGGAACGGCACGTGGCCGCGCCGTACACCTGGCGCCTGTATGACGGCCTCGGGCACTTCCCGCACGAGGAGGACCCGGACACCATCACCCGTGACCTGGTCGCCTGGCTCGCGGAGACCCACAGCGGGACCGGCGGGATCAGTCGCAGCCCTGAGTGCTGACCGGGGCGGTGGCCTGGGCGCCGCGCTGGGCCGGGACGCTCACCTCCTGCGCGGTGAGCACGTAACCGGTGTCGTCGTCGTCCGTCGCGGCGGCGAAGACCACGCCGAGGACAGCGCCGTTGTCGGAGAGCAGCGGCCCGCCGGAGTTGCCCGGCAGCACCTGGCCGCGGATCGCGAAGATCTCGCGTCGGACCGTGCCACGTGAGTAGATGTCCGGCGCGCTGGCCGTCTGCTCGTTGCGGATGCGCGCGGGCTCGGTGGTGTACGGACCGTCCTGGGGATAACCGGCGACGACCACCGGGTCGCCGGCCTCACCTGGTGGCGAGGTCTGGAACCGCAGGGGCGCACGACGCAGGTTCGGCACGTACAGCACGGCGACGTCCCGATCGGGGTCGAACTCCACCACCTCGGCCGGCAGCGCCTGGGCGCCGACCTCGACGACGACCTCGCTCACACCCGCCACGACGTGTGCGTTCGTCATGACGTGCTGGGGCGTGAAGACGAATCCGGTGCCTTCGACCTGCTTCCCGCAGGACGGCGCCTGGCCGCGGACCTTCAGGATGCTCGACGCCGCGTTCTGGACCTCGGTGGCGTTCACGACCGCCGCGTCCGGCGGGTCGGTCGCGACGATGCGTTCTCCGTTCAGACCGGCGAAGACCTCGGGGAAGCCCTGGTCGTCCATGAGCTGGCGCAGGTCGGAGAAGGTGTGGCGGACGTCGTCGGGCATCTGGTCGTCGACGGCGCCGAGGATCTCCGAGCCGCGCGCGGCCCGGGCGAGGGTCTGGAACGGCGAGCGGTCCACCGTGGTCGCGAGCAGCCAGCCGACGAGCAGGACGGACACGCCGGACAGGGCGGCACCGGCGACGGCGTCGACCCGCTGACCGGCCCGCCAGGTCAGCCGGCCGCGCACGACCGTCCCGAGCGCCGTCCCGATGATCTGCCCGGTGAGGGCCAGCCCCACCACCACGATGAGACCGACCAGCGCGCCGTCGTCCGCACGGCCGATGAGCTCGGCGAACGGGCTGGCGATCTTGGCGCCGAGAAAGCCGCCGCCGAGGAAGCCGATGAACGACAGCGCGCCGACCGCGAATCCCTGGCGATATCCGGAGATCGCGAACATCACGGTCAGCGCGATCAGAACGAGGTCGAGAAGGTTCACCAGGGGCCCGCGTCGAGGTTCAGAAGATCACCATCGCGTTCGGAGGATCGCAGTTCAGAGGATCACAAGAGTGGCCGTCATTCCCTTATGCAGGGTACAGACCACCGGATATCGACCGGACTTGGACGCGGTGAAGGTGATCGACTGGGATTGGCCGGCCGCGACGATCCTGGTGGTCGCGCCGGGGAGCGTGTCGATGACGAAGTTGTGCGGAGCCGAACCCTTCGGCACCGAGAAGTTGACCCGGATCGTTCCCGGATGGGCGATGAGCTCACCGGCGGAGAAGGTCTGGTTCACCTGGCCGACGACATCGAAGACCTGAACGCCGTCGCTGACCGTGGCCGTCAGGGTCGCGGTGGCGGACGGCCCGCCGTGCGCCATGTCGTCGCCTCCACCGCCGCCGCAGCCGGTCAGGGCAGTGAACAGCGTCACGGCCGCAACCAGTGCGACCAGCCCGTTCCGGGCGGATCTTGAGGTCATCCTCCGACCGTACCGCCCGCTTCGTCAGGGGAGATGCGGGGCTCTACCACCGCTCGGGGGAGTGCCATCGCCTTCGAGATCGCCGCGGTGATCTCCGGTACGTCGATGGGGGTCGCGGTGTCCCAGGGGCGTTCCCACCCGCCGGCCCGCAGCAGTGCGTCGAGAATGCCGGCGGTGAATCCCCAGACCGTCATGCCGCGGACCCGGAACGCCGGACTGCCGAAACCGGCCGGATGGCGCAGCAGGATCCGGTTGCCCGGGTCGGCGAGCTCGGCGACGGGGACGCGGGCGACTGAAGAGGTCTCCCCCGGGTCCACGGCGACCACCGCGCTCGGGGTGTGCCACCAGGCCAGCACGGGCGTCACATGGAAGTGGCTCGCGGCCAGGTAGAGCGGGCTGACCGTGGCGAGGATCTCGACACCGGACGGGTCGAGCCCGACCTCCTCCTCCGCCTCGCGCAGCGCCGTCGCGGCCCGCGACGCATCCGTCTCGTCGGCGCTGCCGCCGGGGAAGGCGGGCTGCCCGGCATGGTTGCGCAGGTCGGCGGCCCGCTTCAGCAGCAGGACGTCCGGCCCGTCCGGGCCCTCTCCGAACAGGATCAGGACGGCGGCCTGCCGCCCGCCCGGCCGGTTCGCACCAGGCTGGCGCACCTGCACCGGGATGCCCTCGCCGACCGCGCCGACCAGCCCCGCCAGCCACCCGGGGACCGGCGTGCCACCGCCGGCGGACACGTCCGCCGGCGCGCGGCGCGGCGCGGGGCCCGGCGTGAGGCCGGTCTGATCCGGGGTGCTCACCGGGCGGCCTCCGCGTCGCCGCGCACCAGCCGCGCGGCCTGCAGGGGCTCGGTCGGGCCGGTGCCGAAGGACGGGCACATCCGGGCGATCGCGCAGGCCCCGCACGCGGGCCGCCGGGCATGGCAGATCCGCCGGCCGTGAAAGATCATCCGATCCGAGGCGATCGTCCAGTCCCGCCGCTCGATCAGTGCCGCGAGGTCGGACTCGACCCGGACCGGGTCCGTCTCGGAGGTGAGCGCGAAACGCCGGGACAGCCGGCCGACGTGGGTGTCGACCGTGATCCCGGGGACGCCGAAAGCGTGCCCGAGGACGACGTTCGCGGTCTTGCGGCCCACGCCTGGCAGCGTCACCAGATCCTCCAGCCGGCCCGGCACCTCGCCGGCGAACCGCTCGGTGAGAGCGGCGCCGATGCCGATCAGCGAGTTGGCCTTCGCCCGGAAGAAGCCGGTGGGGCGCAGCAGGCCCTCAAGCTCGTCGCGGTCCGCCGCGGCGTAGGCGGCGGCGCCGCGGTAACGGGCGAAGACGGTGGGAGTGACCTCGTTGACCTTCTTGTCCGTGCACTGGGCCGACAGAACCGTCGCCACCAGCAGCTCCAGCGGACTGCCGAAGTGCAGCGCGATGCGCGCGTCCGGGTGGAGCTCACCGAGGGCGCGCACGATGCGTCGCGCTCGTCGGGTGCGGGCCAGGGCCGTCTCTGCAGTCGCGTCGACGGTGATACCCATGCCTCGCAGAGTATCTGCCGGGCCGCCCGCGCCGGTCGGTGTCTGATCGTGGCCCATGCGGGCGCGTCGACCCCCCGCACGCGTGGCGGGCGGCGTCATCGGGGACCATGGGATGGCCATGATTGCATTTGCCGCGGTTACGGTCCCCCTGTTGCTGCTCGGGCTGCTGCTCGCGATGGAGCGGGTCGAGCGTCCCCTCAACGCCGCCGACGTCGGCAAGGGCATCGAGGGCTTCTTCGACAGCGCCCGCCCGGACGAGGTCGAGACCTTCGTCCAGCAGGGCATGCCCGCGGCTCTGGAGCGTTACCGGCGCCGGCTGCGCCGCACGCCGCCTGGCAAGCACCGGGCCGCCTGAACCCGCCACCCCGGCGAACCCGCCACTCTGCCGAGCCCTCGGCCTGCCCGGCCCCTCGGTCCGCCCGGCCCCTCGGTCCGCCCGGCCCCTCGGTCCGCCCGAACCCTCGGTCCGCCCGAACCCACCGTTGGTGGGGCTGGTGTCGGTTGCCGGCGGAGTCAAGGGGGTTCAGGCCGCTCTCGGACCTGTCGATCATGGATGTCCAGCAGTTGTTCCGGACTATGCCGATGTGACCTGTGCCGCGTCTGGCCTGATCGCGCCGCCTGGCGCGGGTGCGGGGTCCCGAAATCGACCGTGCTAGGCGGATTGTGACTCTCGCCACTTTGGTGGTGCGTCCACGGTCACTTTGCGTATCAGAAACGGAGTATTCGGGTACATCTGCGTGACCTGACCAGGCCGATGGGGGTCCCTGGCCGTGCCCAACGCCCCGCACCCTGGCATGCTCAGCTCGTGGACGATCTGCTAGCCCGCGTTCCGCTGTTCGCCGGGTTGTCCGAGCCCGACCGCCAGGCGCTTTCCGATCACCTGGACCGGCAGGACGTGACCCGTGGCGATGTGCTGTTTCGCGAAGGGGATGTCGGTGACCGCGTTTTCGTGGTTCTTTCCGGCAAGGTCAAGATAGGACGCCAGTCCGCCGACGGGCGGGAGAACCTGCTGTACGTGATGGGGCCGGGAGACCTCTTCGGTGAGCTCTCCCTGTTCGATCCCGGACCGCGCACCGCTACAGCGACCGCCGTGACCGACGCGTCGCTCGTCGCGCTGGATCACACCGCGCTGCGGCCGTGGCTGCGCTCCCGGCCCGAAGCCGGGGCGCTGCTGCTGCGTGTGCTGGCCCGTCGCCTGCGGCGGACCAACGACACGATGGCGGACATGGTCTTCACCGATGTGCCAGGTCGCGTTGCGAAGGCGCTGCTCGATCTGGCCGATCGTTTCGGTGAGCCGGCCCAGCCTGGCAACGAGGCCGCTGGGGTCCGCGTCGAACACGGCCTCACGCAGGAGGAACTGGCACAGCTGGTCGGTGCCTCGCGGGAGACGGTGAACAAAGCTCTGGCCGATTTCGCCACTCGTGGGTGGCTTCGGCTGGACTCACGCGCCGTCGTGCTGCTCGACCGTGAGCGGCTCGCCCGCCGAGCCCGCTGAACTCACCGCCGGTAGTGGAGCCGGCATGTTCGTCGCTCGCCCGTCTCCCGGATCCGCCGAGGTCGTCGGATCCGGGAGCGGCGCACTCCCAGCCGTGACGGCGACGACGTCGGACTCGTCGTCGCCGGGCTTGTCGTCGCCAGGTCCGCCATCGCCAGGTCCGCGATCAGGTCCGTCATCGCTGTGCCCGGTTTCGCCGGGTCCGACGCCGCCCGATTCGACGCCGCCCGATTCGACGTCGCCGGATGCCGGTGGTGGCAGCGTGGCGAGCAGCCGCCGGGTCTGCGGGGCCTCACTGACCGCGCCGGTGGCGGTCGCCGCGGCGAGCGCCTGCTGGTAGGCCTCACGGCTGCCCTCGACGTCGCCATGCGCGGCGAGCACGGTGCCGAGCGCCCGATAGGCCAGCACCTGCGCGCGGACGTCCTCCGCGTCCACGCTGACCGCGCGCCGGGCCACCCGCAGGGCCTCGTCCGGCTCGCCCGCGTCCAGCAGTGTGCCCGCGAGGTGGGCGTAGGCCTGCCGGCGCGGGAACATCAGGGTCGCCGGCTCGCTGACGGCGAGCGCGTCACGCAGCCCGGTGATCGCCTCGTCCAGCCGCCCGCGTGCGCGGGCGATCTGGGCCACCAGCACCTTCGCTCCGAGGTGGGCGTGCGGGCGCAGCTCCAGCCGGTCCAGGTCGGCCAGCGCGCTCTTGGCGGCCTCCTCCGCCGCGTCCACCTCGCCGGCGTCCAGCCTGGTCAGACCCAGCAGGACCTGGGCGAACGCGCCGATGAGCACATGGCCGGTGGCGGCTGCGTCCGCGCAGACCTCGGTCAGCAGCTCCGCCCCGCGCTGCGGCTCGCCGGCACCGCGGGCGGCCAGGCCGCGGGCGATGAGGGTGAGCGTGTGCCCCCACGTGTCGCCCGTCTCGGCGAACAGCTCCGCGGCGCGGGCCGCCTCGCTCTCCGCCGTCTCGATGTCGCCGAGCTCGGCCGCGGCGACCGCGTCGATCGTCAGGCAGATGGCCTGGCCCCAGCGCTCCCGCATCGACTCCGCGAGGTTGATGAGGACCCGGGAGACCTTGCGGGTGCGCGTGAGCTGGCCGGACAGCAGCAGGACGAGCGCTTCGGTGCCCGAGCACCAGCCGAGGCCCCCGGCGTCCTCCAGCCGCTCGAAGAGCGCGGAGGCCTCGCGAAGGGTGCGTTCGGCCCGGCTGTAGTCCCCTCGGGTGGTGGCGCTCCAGGCGAGGTGCTGCAGGGCCCAGCCGACTCCGCGCGGATCGTCGACCCGGYGGGCGAGGGTCAGCGCCTCGCGATAGCGGTCCTCGGCGGCCAGGATGCGGCCGGCGGAGTACTCCAGCAGCCCCAGCCGGCGCAGCGACGCGGCCACGGCCCGGTCGTCGCCGGCCCGGTGCGCCGCGTCCAGCGCCGTGATGAGGGACTGCCGTGCCTCCTCGCCGCGCCCCTGCTTCTGCCGCAGCTCACCGAGCACGGCGTAGGCCGACGCCCGCAGGCTGGGGGTGTTGAGACGCAGTGCCGGACGCAGCGCGCGCTCCGCCTCGTCAAGGCGACGCAGCCAGACGAGCGCCTCGGCGTGCAGGATCCGCACCTTGATGTCTTCATCGCCGTCGATGACGCCGCGCCCGAGGCGGCGCGCGTTGGCGAGCAGATCGGCGGCGGCACGGTGGTCGTCGCGGGCGAGCGCCGAACGCGCGAGCCGGACATGGGCGTGGAAGCCGGCCTCGCGTGCCGACCACGCCGGGTCGTCCGCCGGCAGCGCCATCGACGCGGCGAGGTCGTAGGCCCGCAGCGCGTGCGCGGCGACGAAGGTCGACACCTCGCGGGAGGGGCCGATCATCGATGTGACACCCCACCGGGCGGCGGTGGCATGGCGGCGGGCACGTTCGACCTTCGGCAGCCCCGAGTACGCCGCGTCCCTGGCCATCGGATGGACGAATCGCCACAGCGTCTCGCCCTGGCGCGGCGGCCGGACGAGCTGGCGTTCGGTGAGGACCGACAGCGCCCGTTCCATCTCGGCCGCGGGCCGTTCACCGACCGCCGGCAGTGCCTCGGCGGGGAAACGGGGGCCGAGCACGGCCGCCGCCCGCAGCGCGGCCTTGGCGGAGGGGTCGAGGTCGTCGATCCGCGCGGCGAGCACCGACTGGACTCCGGCCGGCAGCACGGTTTCGACCAGCGAGCCCTCGAGCACCCACCGCAGACCGTCCCCGTCCGGGTCGGGCACCTGGTGCAGCAGACCGCGGTCGACCAGCAGGTTGAGCAGCTCGGTGAGGAAGAACGGGTTGCCGTGCACCCGGGCCAGCAGACCGGCCTGGTTCGCCCGGGACAGGCCCGGCTCGCCCAGGTATTCCTTGAGCAGCGTGCGGGCGGCGTCCTCCGGCAGTGGGCTCAGCGCGAGCCGGTGGGCGGTCGCCAGGTCGGCGAACCGGGGATTCTCCCGGTCGAGCAGCAGGAGCATGACTGGGCCGGTGAGCGCGCTGGTGAGCCGGCGCAGCGCGGTCGTCAGCCGGCTGGTCGCCCATTCCAGGTCATCGATGATCACCACGACCGGCCCCTGGACCGCCACCGCGCTCAGGAGCAGGCCAACCGTCTCCACCGCGTCGTCGACGGACCGCTGCAGCACCTCGCCCTGCGACGCCCGCCCGGCCGGATCGCCTGGCGGCGTCACCCCGCCGGTGCCGGGCCGGCGGTCCGGTGGCACACCGAGCATGCCGAGCAGCCGGTCACCGATGCCGGACGGAAGCTTCGTCCCGAAGATCGGATGGGTGAGGCTGGCGACCTTGCGGCGGACCCGGTCGGCCACCCGGTCCAGGCTGTCGCCGTCGGTGATGCCGCAGAGGCCGCGGATGAGATCGATCAGCGGAGCGAGGTCACGGACATCGCCGTGACGGACGGTGCGGCCCCACAGCACCGCCGCGCCGTGGCTCGTGGCGGCGCCGTCGGCGAGCTCGCGAGCGAGCCGGGTCTTGCCGATCCCGGCCTCACCCGTGATCACGACGATATCCGGGCGGCCGCTGTCGACCACTCCGGTGAAGTACCCGCGCAGCTCCGCGAGCTCCCGCTCGCGCCCGATGAAGGTCGCGTCGTCGGCGAGCCCCGGCCGGGCGATGTTGGACGGACGCAGGCTGACGAGCTCGTAGGCGGGCACCGGCTCGCGCTTGCCCTTGAGGACCAGCGGCGGCAGGTCGCGCCAGGTCGCCACCAGCCGGGTGGCGGCGACCGTGTCCCGACCCGCGTAGACGGTGCCCACGGCCGCGGCGCCGGAAAGCCGCGCGGCGGTGTTCACCGTGTCCCCGATGACCGTGTACGACAGGGCGGCCTGGACACCGGCGAGCACCTCGCCGGTGTTGATGCCGACCCGCAGCGCGAGCGAGCCGCTGTCGCCGCTCTCGTCCATGATCAGGCGACGGACGGTCTCCTGCATCGCGGCGGCTGCCCGCACCGCGCGCTCGGGATCGTCCTCGTGCGCGGTCGGGGCCCCGAAGACGGCCATGATCCCGTCTCCGCTGAGGTTGTCGACCCGCCCGCCGACCTCGTCCACGTCTCGGGCGAGTGCGGCGAGCACACGGTCGGTCACCTCGCCGACCCGTTCGGGATCGCGGTCCTCGGCCCAGGCGGTGAAGTCGGAGAGGTCACCGAACAGCACCGTGACCACCCGCCGCTCCGCCGACTCGGCGCGCGGCGTGTCCGCCGGAGTGAACTGCAGGCCGCAGTTGAAGCAGAACCGCCCGCCGGGAACTGTCGGTGTGCCGCATCTGGGGCAGACCAGGGGGCCGGGCATGGGGGAGCTGATCACCATTCTGGGCCGGTTCCTCTCCGCCGGGTGAAGGCCGGGCCGCTGGAGCCGCTGGAGCCGCACGGGCCGCTGGAGCGGGAAGCAGGGCAGCGACGGTAGCCGGAACGTGTGCGAAGAGTGACGGGTCGCGAGTACGCGGATMCGTCGGCGTTACCAGTGGGCCAGATGGTTACAAAGCGCACGAGCGGTCTCCTCCGCCGGAAAGTTTAGTGGCCTTCGTCTCCCTTTCTGGATCAAGCTGTGTCGGATGGCTGACCTGGGCGGTTTTGCCAGAGTCGGGACAGTGCCGCCGCCGACCCCCATTGTGGCGCAGGTCACTCCGTTGCCCCCGATCCGGGGGTTCCCGGAATCCGTTCACGGGTCGCCGACGGCACCGAGCACCCGGCCAGGCTGCCGCGGCGAGGCACGCGGACCGTTGCGGCCGTGGTGGACGTCACGCCCGGCCGGGCGGCCGGATGAACGGGCGGCCGGATGAACGGGTGACCTGGTGGTGCGCCTACCGCGAGCGCAGGTACTCGAGCTGCGCGCGGACGGACAGCTCGGCCGCGGGCCAGAGCGCCCGGTCGACGTCGGCGTAGACGAGACGCACGACGTCCGACGGCGTGACCTCGCCGGCCGGCCGGCCCAGCTCGGACAGCGCCGCGCTGACCTGGTCGAGGCGGGCGGCCCGGTGATCGAGGTAGGCCTGCGCGGCCCGGCCGGCGGCCGGCAGCTCCGGACCATGGCCAGGCAGCACCGTCATGTCACCGAGCTCGCGCAGCGACCGCAGGCTTTCGAGGTAGTCGCCGAGGCGGCCGTCGGGATGTGCCACCACCGTGCTGCCACGCCCGAGGATGGTGTCCCCGGTGAGCACCGCGGGGTGCTGGTCGTCCCCGGTGAGGACGAACGACAGCGAGTCGGCCGTGTGCCCGGGTGTTGCCAGCACCCGCAGCTCCACCCCGGCAGCGGCGACGACGTCCCCGGCACCCAGACCTTCCGAGCCGAGGCGGTGCGCCGGGTCGAGGGCCCGGACCCACGCGCCGGTCAGGGCGTGCAGCGCCGCCGCTCCCGCACTGTGGTCGTGGTGGCCGTGCGTCAGCAGGATGGCGTGCACCGGGCCGGCGGCGGCGACCCGCGCGAGGTGCTCGTCGTGGTCGGGGCCCGGGTCGACCACGACGCAGCCCGGTTCGCCGGGAGCGCGCAGGATCCAGGTGTTCGTGCCCTCCAGCGTCATCGGCCCCGGGTTCGGCGCGAGCTGGACGGATGCCAGCCGGGTGACCTCGCGGGGAGCGCTCATCGCTCGACGGCTTCGCGGTCGAGGTGAGGGAACAGCAGGCGCCAGAGCCCGTCGGCGACGGAGATCCGCGGCATGACCGGGGCGAGGTCCCGGGCCGCCGCGGCCGCGAGAACGCCCGCGACGTCGTCGAACTCGGCGAGCTCGGCCAGGGTGAAGACGGTCGGCGGCAGCATCGCCAGGGCACCTTCGTAGAACTGGTCGAGTGCCTGCGCGGGGCGGATCCAGAGCGCTCCGTCCGCCTCGGAGGAGGCGACGCCGGGCTGCTGCCCGGGCGGCAGCGCCGCGACGAAGAAACGGGTGTCGTAGCGGCGCGGCTCGAGCTCCGGGGCGACCCAGCGGGTCCAGGCGCCCAGCAGATCCGCGCGCAGTGCCAGCGATCGGCGGGTGAGCAGGTCGGCGAGGGTGAGCCGGCGGTCCTCCATCGCCTGCCGATCGGCGGCGAACGTCGTCCCGGTCTCGATCTCGGTCCCGACCCCGGCCGGTGAGGCGGGGGCCGCCTCGTCGGGCGCCGGCCCGTCGGACGCCGCCTGCGGTGGGGCGGCGAGCAGCACCCCGCACTCCTCGAAGGTCTCTCGGACCGCGGCGCACACCACCGCCCGGGCACGGGCGGGATCCCGGTCGAGGCCCGGCATGACCACATCGACCGGTGGCCCGACCCAGGCGAGCATCTCGTCGCTGTCGGCGGGGTCGACGCGACCGCCGGGGAACGCGTACATCCCGCCGGCGAACGACATCGCGACGGTACGGCGGATCATGTAGGCCTCGACTCCGCCGCCGGCCGGCGCGTCACGCAGCAGGATGACCGTCGCGGCGTCCCGCGGGACCGTGGGTGCGGCGGCGAGCCGCGCCAACGAGGCGGCCTCCTCGGAGCTCACCCGGCGAGGGGTGCCGAACCGGGCGATCAGGGCCGACCGATGATCAACCATTCCCTGATGGTAGACACGCCGGGCGTGTTGATGTCGGGCTCAGCCGCTGACGCGGGCGACCAGCTCGATCTCGACCGGGGCCCACAGCGGGAGTGCCGCGACACCGACGGCCGACCGGGCGTGCCGCCCGGCGTCGCCGAAGACCGCCCCCAGCAGCTCGCTGGCGCCGTTCACAACGGTCGGCTGGTCGGCGAAACCCGGCGCGCTCGCCACGAACCCGACCACCTTCACGATCCGGACCAGTGAGTCCAGGCCGCCCGCCACGGCCGCCGCGGCGGCCAGCGCGTTCAGCGCGCACACCCGGGCCAGCTCGGCGGCCCGCTCGGTGCTGATCTCGTCACCCACCAGGCCGGTCGCCGCAAGCTTGCCGCCCACCAGGGGGAGCTGGCCGGCGGTCCAGACCAGGTCACCGTCGCGGACGGCCGGGACGTACGCCCCGGCCGGGCTGGGCACGGCCGGCAGGAGCAGCCCGAGCTCCGCGAGCCGCTCGGACGGCTTCACGGCGCCAGCGGCGTCAGTGGCATCTGCCGGGTCTGGGGGGAGAGCCGAGGAACTCACTGCCGGGTGCCCTACTGGGCCTTGGGCCGCTTGAAGTACGCGACCAGGCTCTCGGGGTTGGGCCCGGGCACGACCTGGACGAGCTCCCAGCCGTCCGTGCCGAAGTTGTCGAGGATCTGCTTGGTGGCGTGGATCAGGAGCGGGGCGGTCATGTACTCCCACTTGGTCTGCATGACCATGGACCCTAGAGCATCACCGGGCCGGCACCCGGGTGGGTGCACCGGATCAGCTGGGCATGCCGTCCGGGAGCATGCGCGGCCGGTGCGGCGGTCAGGATCTGTCGGCCCCGGGTACGGTCGAGCACGTGACCGGTGACGACAAGCCGCGGGAGACGGCCGTTGCTCTCTGGGACCGCCGGCTGCACATAGTCACCGGCAAGGGTGGCACCGGCAAGACCACGATCGCGGGCGCGCTCGCGGTGGCACTGGCCACCGGCGGCCGGCGGGTGCTGCTCACCGAGGTCGAAGGCCGCCAGCAGATCGCGCAGCTGTTCGATACCCCGCCGCTGCCGTACCGGGAGCGGAAGGTGGCGAGCGCGCCCGGCGGCGGCGAGGTGTTCGCCCTCGCCATCGACGCGGACGAGGCACTCCTCGAATATCTGGAGATGTTCTACAACCTGCGCAGGGCCGGCCGGGCGCTCGGCCGGGTCGGCGCGGTGGACTTCGCCACGACGATCGCCCCCGGGGTCCGCGACGTGCTGCTCACGGGCAAGGTGAAGGAGGCCGTGAACCGGCCGGACGGAACCCGCCCCAGCGGGCTCGCCTACGACGCGGTCGTGCTCGACGCACCCCCGACCGGCCGGATCGCGCGGTTCCTCAACGTGTCCGCCGAGGTCGTCGGGCTTGCCAAGATGGGTCCGATCCGGGCCCAGGCGGAGGCCGTGATGAAGGTGCTGGCACCGGAGCGGGCGGCGGTCCACCTGGTCACGCTGCTGGAGGAGATGCCCGTCCAGGAGACGGTCGACGGGATCCACGAGCTGGGTGAGGTGGGTCTCCCGGTCGGGGCCGTCGTGGTGAACATGGTGCGTACCCCGCTGCTCGCGCCCGCCGAGCTGGAGCTGGCCAGGCGTGGCCAGCTCGACTACGAGGCGCTCGCGACCGGGGTCAAGGAGGCCGGCATCGATCCGACCGAGGAACTGCTCGCGAACCTGGCCTGGGAGGCCGCCCAGCATGCCGAGCGGGTCGCTCTGGAGTCGGCCCAGCGGGCCCAGATCGCGCAGCTGCGTCGGCCGGTGTGCGAGGTGCCGCTGGTCGCGGACGGTGTGGATGTCGGCACGGTCCACCGCATCGCCGAGATCCTGCGGGCGCACCGGATGAGCCCGTGAGCCCCACCCACGACGAACCCGCAGGCGCGRCCAAGCCAGCCGGTGGTGCGAAGCCCACTGGAGCGGCGAAGCCGTCAGGTGCCGCGAAACCAGCAGGTACCGCGAAATCGGCTGGTGCAGCGGAGCCTGCCGGTGCAGCGAAGCCGGCGGGTAGGGCGAAGCCCGCTGCTGGCACTGCGAAGCCTGCTGGTGCGGCGAGGTCGGCTGGCACTGCGAAGCCTGCTGGTGCGGCGAGGTCGGCTGGCACTGCGAAGCCTGCTGGTGCGGCGAGGTCGGCTGGCACTGCGAAGCCCGCTGGTGCGGCGAGGTCGGCTGGTACCGCGAAGTCGGCGGCCGCGCGGCGGTCGCGCCGGGCGGCTGCGGGCCGGCCACGCCCGCGGCCGCATCCCGTGGGTGTGCCACGCCTGGATGTCGACGCGATGCTCGACTCCGAGCGGATTATCGTGTGCTGCGGGTCAGGTGGCGTGGGCAAGACGACGACAGCCGCGGCACTCGCGCTGCGCGCCGCCGAGCGTGGCCGGCAGGTGGTGGTGCTGACCATCGATCCGGCGCGGCGCCTGGCCCAGTCGCTCGGCCTCACGGCGCTGGACAACACCCCGCGCGAGGTCGCCGGAGTGGACGGTACGGCGGGCGGCCGGCTGGACGCGATGATGCTCGACATGAAGAGGACGTTCGACGAGATCGTCCTCGCCCACAGCACACCCGAGCGCGCCGAGGCGCTGTTGGCGAACCCCTTCTACCAGTCGCTGTCGTCCTCCTTCGCCGGCACCCAGGAATACATGGCGATGGAGAAGCTGGGCCAGCTCGACGCCAGCGGAACCTGGGATCTGATCGTCGTCGACACCCCGCCGACGCGTTCCGCGCTGGATTTCCTCGACGCACCGGGGCACCTGGGCGATTTCCTCGACGGCCGGCTGCTGCGGGTGCTGCTGGCGCCCGCGAAGGCGGGTGGCCGGGCGTAYGCGAAGGTCATCGGTGCTGGCCTGGGCATGTTCACCAAGGTCATCACCAAGGTGATCGGTGCCCAGCTCCTCGCGGACGTGAGCCAGTTCGTGGCCGCGCTGGAAACGATGTTCGGGGGCTTCCGCGCCCGTGCGGACGAGACGTTCCGCCTGCTGGCCGCGCCCGGGACCTCGTTCGTGGTGGTGGCCGCACCGGAGGCGGCGGCGCTGCGGGAGGCGTCCTACTTCGTGGATCGGCTCGACGCGGACGGGATGCCACTCGCCGGCTGCATCGTCAACCGGATGCACTTCTGTGACACGGCCGGTCTGACGGTGGAGCGGGGGCTGGCCGGCGCCGAGACGTTGACGGACCACGGCGAGCATCCGTTGGCGGCGGCGGTGCTGCGCATCCATGCCGATCGGGCCCGGCTCTCGGAGCGGGAGATCCGGTTGCGCGAACGCTTCACCAACGTGCATCCCGACACCGCGCTCGTCGAGGTCGAGGCACTCTCCGAGGACATCCACGATCTTGCCGGGCTGCGGGAGATAGGTCGTGCGCTGGCAGGTGATGGTCGCGACGCCGCGGGCACCTGAGCGGACTCACGGCATCCCTGAGTGCGGACCGTGAGATAGGAAAAGATCATTGGATCTGATTACGGCCCCGGGAATCGCGCCGGTGCGATGTGAACCCGGGTCCAAAAGGGCCCTCCGCCCATTCGGGCTACTCACGGAAGCGTGAGGTCCGAGATCCTGGAGGGGACCAGCGCCACTGGTGGAGATTTCACCGCCCATCCGGGCTATACACGACTCGGATGGAAACAACTGTGAGTTACCGTCGTTGCTCAGTGTGGTGGTGTCCGTTCGACCCCGCTGTCGTCGGACACCCCCGGGTGGGGCCCTGAACTAGCCCGCGGACGCGGACCGGTGGTCCGCCTGGGCATCCGCGAGGAGCTTCCGCCAGGAGGTGACGTCCGGGCGGCGGCGCAGCAGAGCGCGGCGCTCCCGTTCGGTCATCCCGCCCCAGACGCCGAACTCGACCTGGTTGTCGAGAGCGTCCGCGAGGCACTCGGTGCGAACCACGCACCCGAAGCACCTGGTCTTCACCCGGTTCTGGGCTGCCCCCTGGACGAACAGCTCGTCCGGATCGAGGTCGCGACAGGCGGCGTGAGCCGTCCAGTCGCCGTCGGCGGTGGAGCCGACGAGCCGGGTCGTACTGGTAAGGCGTGACAGGCTGACGGTCGGGGTCAGGCTTCTGGTCATGCCACCTGCCTTTCTTCTCGAGTCCGGGTCAGGGGCCCGTGCGGGTGGTGACGTGGCGTTGAACCGAAACCGTACGGAGTGGCGTGGCCACGGCACAGACCCCACAYGGGTGGTTGTCCAAATGACTAGTCCGGGCCATTGATCCCGATCGCCGCGGTAGTGCGGTCTGTGACAGCTGTGTGTCACTTCTGTGACGCCGCCGTGACTCTGCTGTGGCGTCGTAGTCTTAGTTCGATGAGGTGGCGCTTGAGCCGGCTCAGGTATTGGATCAACGCAGTGCTGGCGCAGCGCAGTACTGGATCAGCGCCTCGGTCGCGGCCGGCGCGAAAACCTGCCGAAAGCAGGCATCGTCAACGGCAGCGGCGGGACTCGAGCGGAGGATTCCGGCTCAGTGTTCATACCAGGCCGAACAGCCCGTGAGGGGCAGTTGCCGGGTGTTTTGGCAACAGTCGAGCCCGCGCTGATGTCGGAGTGGGCTGCGCCGTCACGTCCCACTCGGGTCGATCGGGCGACCCGCGCCGTTCACGGGGCCTGCCCGTGAAGCGCCCAGGTGCGGCGAGCACGCTGCGAAGGCGCGTCGCGGGCGGCCGGAGCCAGGGAATCGCCCCTATGCCCGGGCGTATCGGGCCACCTTCGGCGAGTCGGCGCCGGGTGACGCCGACCCGGCTTCTCGGGCTGGTCGCCGCCAGTGCCTGCGCCGGTGTTGTGGTCGGCCTGTTGGCATTGCCTGTCGTCGGCCTGGCCGGGGTGACCGCCAAGAGCGGAGCCGACCATTTCCTCTCGCTGCCGGCGAATCTCACGGTGCCCCCGCTGGCCCAGCCGTCGCGGATCCTGGACGCCGCCGGAAACGAGATCGCGGTGCTCCGAGGAGAACAGGACCGTGAGCTGGTCAATCTCGACCAGGTGCCGCAGTTCATGCGCCAGTCGATCATCGACATCGAGGACGCGCGCTTCTACGAGCACTCGGGCGTCGACTACCGAGGAATGATCCGCGCCTATCTGAAGAACCAGGAGTCGGGTGAGGTCACCCAGGGCGGCTCGACCTTGACCCAGCAGTACGTCAAGAACGTCCTGCTGGCGTCCGCCACCACCGCGGAGGAAAAGGAGCAGGCCACCGAGCAGACGGTGGACCGGAAGCTCCGCGAGGCCCGCTACGCGCTCTACCTGGAAGACCACCTGACCAAGGACGAGATCCTCGAGCGGTATCTCAACATCGCCTACTTCGGTGATGGCGCGTACGGAGTCCAGGCGGCCGCACACCATTACTTCAACGTCGACGTCAGCAAGCTCACGCTCACCCAGTCGGCGATGCTCGCGGGGCTGGTCAAGAACCCCACGGCCTACAATCCGGTGCTGCATCCGCAGGCGGCGAAGGAGCGCCGGAACACGGTCCTCGCCCGAATGCACGAGCTCGGCCACATCGACACCGCGGTCTGGCAGTCGGCCCGTGGGGAGGATGTCGTGCTGAACCGGCCCGCCCGCTCGGTCGACGCCTGCCAGGACTCGTCCGCGCCGTTCTTCTGCGCCTACGTGCGCGAGGTACTGCTTGCCGACCGGAAGTTCGCCGCGACCCCCGAGGACGCCAGGCGCCTGCTGTTCGAGGGTGGGCTCACCATCCGGACCACCCTCGACCCGGTCGCGCAGGGCGCCGCGCAGACGTCTGCGGCAGAGGTGATCCCGGCCGGGAACAGGGTCGCCGCCAGCGTCGTCATGATGCAGCCCGGCACCGGGAACGTGCTCGCGTTCGCCGTGAACCGGCAGTACGGGGAGCCGGCCGACAACCTCCCGCCGGCGCGCACCAGCGACTTCGTGCACACCAAGGAGATCTACCCGGTCGACGAGGACCTCTTCTCGCCCGGCTCGACCTTCAAGGTGTTCACGCTGGCCGCCGCGCTGGAGAACCACTTCCCGCTGTCGACGACCTTCCACTCACCCGTGTGCTACCGGTCGGACAAGCTGCCGAACCCGGACCCGGAGGGGAAGAACTGCTACAGCAACGCCGACCCGAGTGAGGACGGTTACTACTCGCTCAGCACGGCGACCTGGAACTCGGTCAACACCTACTACATCCAGCTGGCGGAGCAGCTCGGCGTGCTGAAAACGGCCGAGATGGCACGCCGGCTGGGGGTCTCCTCGTGCCGCATCCGGCCGGTGACCGAGAACGCCCCCGAATGCAAGAACGTGAACGGCATCAGCTCCGCGGACGGGTCGTCGATTCTCGGCTCCAACGAGATCAGCACACTTGACCTGGCCACCGCCTATGCGACGCTGGCCGCTCGCGGAAACCGCTGCGATCCCCATGTGGTGCTGTCGGTCTCGCAGCGGGTCGGCAGCGCGGACCGGCCGTTGGCGTTCGACACCGGAAGGCCGTGCGAGCAGGTGCTCGACCCCGGTGTCGCGGACACCGTGGCCTCGGTTCTGCAAGGCGTCATCAATCATGGAACGGCTTCGGGCAATGCGAGGCTCGGTCGCCCGGCTGCCGGCAAGACCGGTACCGCGGAAGGCTTCAGCACCGCGTCGTTCGCGGGCTTCATCCCGCAGCTCGCCGTCGCTGTCAACCTGGCCGACCCGCGAAGCCCCACAAACAATCCGCTGGTAGACGTGCTGGGCAGCCGGCACGTTTTCGGCGGCGGCTTTCCCGCCCAGATCTGGGCACGCACGATGAACCGGACGATCGACGGCCTGGGCCTGCCCGTCGTCGCGCTTCCGCCGCCGGACAACACCCAGCCGGCGGTACCGAAGAAGCCCCTGCCGGACGTGCGCGGGCAGGCCCAGCAGGTCGCCGAGGCCGCGTTGCGCGCGCAGGGATTCCGGGTCCGGTCCCAGACCGTGCCGAACCTGGCCGCTCCCGGAATCGTCGTCGGTATGTCGCCGGCGCCCGGCGGAGAGGTCTCGATTGACACCGAGATCGTGCTTGAGGTGTCAGGTGGTCTCACCGGGGCGACGCAGCTGCCGAACGGGATAAACCCACGCCCCGGCGAGGTCAGGCCGCCGACGGTGACCCTTCCGGACATGCGCGACCGGCTGACCGGCTGACCGGCTGACCGTCCCCCGGTGGTCGGGTGACCGGCCGCAAGCCCGACCGGCCGCGCGGCCGGTCACGGACCGGTCGCGCGGCCGGTGATTCAGTTGCCTGGATTCTGCGTCTACTGACTAGTCGGCGCCTGGCCCGGGTGGGTCAGGAAGCGCTCAGTCGGGCTCGGACGAGCTCGGAAACCCGCTTTCCGTCGGCTCGACCAGCCACTCGGGCCTGTGTGGCCTTCATCACCTGGCCCATGGCCTTCAGGTCGGTGACCCCGAGTTCCGCCAGCACACTGTCGACGATGTCGCGCAGCTCCTCGTCACCCAGCTGGCTTGGCAGGTAGGCGGCGAGCACCTCACCCTCGGCCTGCTCGCGGCTGGACTGCTCGGCCCGCCCCGCCGCGGCGAACGCCTCGGCGGCCTCCCGGCGCTTGCGAACCTCCCGGGCCAGGATCTTCTCGACCTCGGCGTCCCCGAGCTCCCGGGCGGCGTCCCCGGCCACCTCCGCGTCCTTCACCGCGGCAAGGGCAAGGCGCAGCGTCGAAAGCCGCAGCTCGTCCCGAGCGCGCATCGCGCCGGTGAGATCGTCGCGCAGCCGCTCCTTGAGTGTGCTCATGGTCATGAAGCCTATGGCCCGCCCGGGTCGGCAGCCACGCGGTTTTCCGGCGCGGGTCGTGGACGTCGCGAGGCAGTGCGCCGGGACGTCCCGTCACTGGGCGAGACTGGAGCGATGCGAGCGAGACGTGAGGGGAGCGCGGTGCGCCAGGCGTCCGCGGGGCGTCAGGTGCCAGGGCGAGCCCGCGCGGCACGCGGGCCGGGCCGGGCACTGCGGAGGGCCGCCGCCGTCGGCGCCGGAGCCGCGCTGTACGCCGGGGTATACGAGCGCACCGCGTACACGCTGCGCCGACGGGAGGTGCCCGTGCTGGCACCGGGGCGCCCGGACCTGCGTGTGCTGCACCTGTCGGATCTGCATGTGACCCCGAACCAGCGGGGCAAGTTCGCCTGGTTGTCGGATCTGGCCCGGCTGGTACCGGATCTGGTGGTGCTGACCGGTGACGTGCTCTCGTACCCGCAGGCGCAGGCGCCGCTGATCGCCGCGCTCGAACCGCTGTTCGCCTTCCCCGGGCTGTTCGTCCCGGGGAACAACGACTACTACACGCCGACGCTCAGGAGCCCGCACCATTACCTCAGGCGCGACAGCGCGCCGACGCGCCGGGGCGTGTCGCTCGACTGGGACGGTTTCGCGCTTGCTCTCACCACGGCCAGCGGCTGGCAGGAGCTGACGAACCGCCGGGCCTCGATGAAGATCGCGGGCCGGGTGCTGGACCTGCGCGGGGTCGACGACGCCAGGCTGCGCCGCGACCGGACCGCCCTGGTCGCGGGCCCGCCGGAACCCGGTGCCGAGGTGGCCCTCGGGCTCACCCACACCCCGGAGCCACATGTGCTGGACGCCTTCACCGCCGACGGGGTGGGCCTGATCCTCTCCGGGCACACGCACGGCGGGCAGATCCGGCTGCCGTACTACGGCGCGATCGTCACGAACTGCGGCATCGACCGGGCCCGCGCCTGGGGCCTGTCCCGGCACGAGACGGGGGGACGGAGCTCCTGGCTGCACGTCTCCGCCGGGCTCGGGACGTCCCCGTTCGCCCCGTTGCGGTTCAACTGCCGGCCGGAGGCGACGCTGCTGACCCTCACCGGCCGGCGCTGACTCTCCGCACCTGCTGGACGACAGAAGATTGCGCCCCCCGCCGCCACACCTACTTCGCCAGGTCTAGTACACTGAGCCACGGTCACGGGGTGTGGCGCAGCTTGGTAGCGCGCTTCGTTCGGGACGAAGAGGTCGTGGGTTCGAATCCCGCCACCCCGACCAGGTCAGGCCCGGTACTGAGAGATCAGTACCGGGCCTGATGTGCGTTTGGGAGCCAAATCGGCGAGATGGTTCCCAGCCCAGGTGCAGCCAGACCTCAGATACCCGTGCCTCGAAGTGGTCGTATGGGCCGAGCCCCGACGGAGAATGCAGTACGTTCGCGCCCACACGGGCAAGTAGAGGTGAGGAGGGTTCATGTCGTACGAGCCGAAGCTCGCAGCAGCGCTGTCCGGCGCGACGATGGCCCAGCTCTCTCGCTGGCGTCACGCCTCCGGCGCGGGAGGCGCCGTCCTCGTGCCGGAAATCTCCGCCACCCGCCCCATCCTGTATTCATTCAGGGATGTCGTCGCGCTCCGCACCTGCGTGCGCCTGCGTCAGGAGACCTCACTGCAACGGATCCGCCGCGCAGTGGACTCCCTCAGGGACGATCTCGGTGAGCGAGAGCACCTCTCGACCTACCAGCTCGTCACCGACGGTGGCACCGTATATCTGGCCGATCCAGACCATGCCGTCGATCTGATCGGCCGCAGGGGTGGCAAGGGCAACCTCGTCATCCATCAACTCGTCGATGTCCTGGCCCCGTTCTATCGGGACGGCCGGCACATTCCCGATCTGCTCTCCCCCCGCCCCGACGTCGCGGTGGATCCAGCCGTACGTGGCGGTGAGCCGGTGATCCGTGGCACCCGCGTCCCCGCCTCCGAGGTCGCAGCCCTGATCCGTGATGGAGTCGCACCAGCGCAGATCGCCGACTTCTTCCCAGGGGTGAGCGCCGAAGCTGCCCTCGAGGCAACCGATTTCACCGACTACGTCGACAGCTACATCGGAACGCCAGCCGGTGCGGGCCGAGGCGCCGCTTGAAGCTGCTGCTCGACGAGAACGTGCCGCGCCCCATGGCTGACATCGTCCGCATCCTGCTCCGGACTCACCAGGTCATACATGTCCACGACCTGCCCGGATGGGCTGGCACCAAAGACATCGAGCTGTACGAGAAAGCGCGCGTCGAAGGCTTTGAGGCAGTACTCACCAACGACACCAAAGCGTCTGGTCTCAGCGCTGCTTCTCGGCGTCGGAGAAGAGGAGCGTCGGCTCGGTGCGGATGTCGCGGCCGGTCTCGCTCTGGTAGATCCCGTTGACGCTGCCGAACCGGGCTTCGGCGTAGTCGAGGGTGAGGAGCTTGGCGGCCTGGCGGACCGACGCCTCGTCGGGGCCCTCGATCTCGAGGAAGGTCGGGAGGCCGGGCCAGGTGTCGAAGTCGAAGACGACCTCGCCGAGGCGCCACTCCTCGCGGTAGTTCTCCTGGTAGCCGACCTCTCGCACGCCGAGGCGGCGGAGGATCTCGGCGGTGGCCGCCAGGTCGGTCACCTCGGTCTCGATCTCGGTGGTGCCGTCGATCGTCGTGGCGTCGGTGACCTGCTTGAGGGTCAGGGTGATGCGGCTGCCCTCGTCGCGCAGGCGGATCCACGCGCTGTCGTCGAGGGTGCCGCCCTCGAAGATCTTCCGGGTCAGGAGGGTGCGCCCGAACGCCTGGACGGCGCCCAGGCCTGCCAGCTTCGCCTGGAGGTCCGCGACGTCGACGTCCAGGAACTTGGCTTCGTACTCGTGTTTCATGATTCCCATTCTCGGCCGTGGCCCGAGCGCGAGGGCCCTCGGCAGGTGTGGTGGTGGTCGGCCGGGGACCGCGTTGACATCGATGACCGCCCGCCCGCGGAGCGGCAGAGCGCGCGGTCCCTGTCTGGAGAAGATGCTTCTGGGGTGGCAGAATCAGGTTCCCGAAGGTGCGGGGCGAGGGTTCGCGCCCTCGTGCGTGAGATAGCGCGTCAATCGCGAGGGAGTCCTCATGAAAGCTGTCCGGGCCCGGGACGGTGCCGTGGCGGTCGTCGACCTGGATGAGCCGCCGGGGTCGGGTGAGTTGTTGACCATCGCATCCGCGAGCATCTGCAGTTCGGATCTCATGTACATCCGCTTTGGATTACAGCAGGTGATCGGTCATGAGCTGGCCGGTGTGCGCGAGGATGGCACCGGCGTGATCGTAGAGGCGATCATGAGCTGCATGGAGTGCGAGCTGTGCCGGACCGGGCGGTACAACCTCTGTGACACGCACCGCCAGCGGGCACTCGGAGCCACCGCCGACGGCGGGATGGCCGAGCAGTTCCGGGCACCGGCCGAGCGGCTCGTCCCGATCCCGGCCGGGCTCGACCTGCGCGACGCCTCCCTGGTCGAGCCGGCCTCGGTCGCCTGGCACGCGGTGCGGCTCGCCGGAACCGGGCCGGCCACCAGGGTCGCCGTCGTCGGCGCGGGCGCGCTGGGCCTGATGGCTGTCGCGGGAGCACGGGCGCAGGGTGCGCCGGAGGTGGCAGTGGAGGCCCGGCACCCGCACCAGGCGGAGGCCGCCGAGCGTCTCGGCGCGACCCTCGGCCCCGTCGGGCTGTACGAGGTGGTCGTGGAGGCGGCCGGGACACCGAGCGGCCTGGCACGCGCGATCGAGCTGGTGGCGCCGGGTGGCATCGTGGTGTGCATCGGCGTCCAGCTGGGCAAGGTCGAGGTCGACTGGGGAACTCTGTTCCACCGGGAGGCGAGGCTCCTGCCCTCGATGGGCTACTGCGCGCATGAGACCGGCCGGGAGATGGCCGACGCCGCCGCGATGCTCGCCGCCGACCCCGAGATCGCCCGGACCCTCATCACCCATCGCTTCCCGCTCGAAGACGCCGCGGAGGCGTTCCGCGTCGCGGCCGACCGCGAGGCCGGGGCACTGCGGGTGGTGGTGCAGCCGTGACGACGGTCGGCATCGCGACGGGGGCGGGGCGTGGCATGGGCCTCGCCTGCGCCCGGCGGCTCGCCTCGGCGGTCGACATCCTGCTGCTCGTGGATCGGGACCCGTCGATCGCCGCGGTGGCGGCGGAACTGGCCGCGACGAGCCCCGCCGCCGTGGAGGGATTCGTCCTGGACGTCACCGACACCGCGGGACTGGCCCGGCTGGCCGCGCGGGTCGGTGAGCTGGGCACGTTGCGCGCGGTCGCGCACGCCGCCGGGATCTCCCCGACGATGGCCGACTGGCGCCGGATCTTCACCGTGGACCTGGTTGCCACCGCGGCGCTGGCGCGTGCTCTGCGCCCGCTCACCACCGCCGGCACGGCCTCGGTCTACTTCGCCTCGATGGCGCCGCTGCTGGGGATCGCAGCCGGGCACCATGCCGCCGACGACGTCCTGGACGACCCGCTGGCCGAGGACTTCCTCGACCGGATCCACGCCGTGCTCGGCGAGCAGGTCGAGGACCCGGGCTGGGCCTACTCCTGGGCGAAGCGGGGCGTGCATCGTTTCGCCCAGCAGGAGGCGGTGCGGGTCGGCCCGCTCGGCGGCCGAGTCTGCTCGGTCTCCCCGGGCGTCATCGACACCCCGCAGGGCCGCCAGGAAGCCGAGCAGCACGGCAGCATGCAGCTGCTGGTCGACCGGACGCCGCTGGGCCGGCGCGGGCAGTCCGAGGACGTCGCCGACGTGGTCGCCTTCCTTCTCTCCTCGCAGGCCCGGTTCGTCAGTGGTATCGACGTACTGGTCGACGGCGGCGTCGTCGCGGCGGTTCGCGGGCCGGCCGTGGCGCAGGCCGGGTCACCAACCTGATCTGATCGGGGAGAGTTCAGATGCCAGCTGCAAACGAGCCCGTCGTGCGGGTCGAGACCCAGAACCGGGTCACGACGGTGACGCTCAACCGGCCGGCGGCGCGCAACGCGCTGAGCCGGGAGCTGTTACACCTGCTGTGGGACGCCGWCCTCGCGGCCGGGGCGGATCCCGAGGTGGACGCGGTGGTCCTCACCGGAGCGGACCCGGCCTTCTCGGCGGGGGTCGACCTCAAGGAGCTGTCGGGCGAGGCTCCGTCCACCACGCCGCCCAGGGAACCCGGCCAGGGGCAGGGGCGCTACGACAACGGGCTCTACCGGTTCCTGCCCGTCATCGACAAGCCGATCATCGGGGCGATCAACGGGGTCGCCGCGACCGGCGGCCTGGAGCTGGCCCTGCAGTGCACCTTCCTGGTCGCCTCCGAGCGGGCCCGGTTCGCCGACACCCACGCCCGCGTCGGCATCATGCCCGGGGGCGGCATCACCGTTCTGCTCGCGCAGTCGATCGGGCTTCGGCGAGCCATCGAGATGTCGCTGACCGGCAACTACGTGGCGGCACCGGAGGCGCTGCGCCTCGGCCTGGTGAACCACGTCGTGCCGCACGAGGAGCTGCTGCCGTTCGCGCAGCGGCTCGCCGGCGACATCGTCAGCAACGACGCGCGGGGTGTGCGCCGCCTGGTGGCGCACTACCGGCAGGTGGCGAACGCGGCGACGCTCGACGACGCGCACCGCGCGGAGGGGCTGCTGGCGGAGACCTGGCGCCCGGACACCAGCGACGTCGCCGCCCGCCGCGCGGCTGTCACCGAACGCGGCCGCAGCCAGACCCAGCCCGGAACATCACCGGCCTGACAGCGCCTCCCGGCCATCGCGGGAAGTGCCGTGGCGGCCGAAAGGCTGTGGCGGCTGGCGGTGCTCCGCGGAGCACCGCCAGCCGCCACCAGGCCCGACTCAGGCGGGAAGGGCGATCGTCTTGATCTCCAGGAACTCCTCGAGCCCGGCGATGCCGCTCTCACGGCCGATGCCGGACTGCTTGTAGCCGCCGAACGGCGCGTCCGGAGCGAAGTACATGCCGCCGTTCACGCTCAGCGTGCCGGTGCGGATCCTGCGCGCGACGGCCAGCGCCCGGTCGTCGCTCGCGCTGATGACCGCACCCGAGAGGCCGAAGATCGAGTTGTTGGCGATCTTCACCGCGTCGTCGTCGCCGTCGTGGGGGATCACGACGAGCACCGGGCCGAAGATCTCCTCCTGCGCGATCTCGCTGTCCTGGTCGACGTTCGCGAGCAGGGTGGGCTCGTAGAAGAAGCCCGGGTCGATCTTCTTGCCGCCGGCGACCAGCGTGGCACCGTCCGCGATCGCGCGCTGGACGATCGCGTCCACCTTGTCGCGCTGCTTCTCGCTGATCAGCGGACCCATGTAGGTCTCCGGATCGGACGGGTCGCCGACCTTCACGGCGGCCAGCATGCCGGTGACCTTCTCGACGACGGCGTCGTGCAGCTCGCGCGGGACGACGAGGCGAGAGGTGATCGCGCAGCCCTGACCGGAGTGGGAGCAGATCGTGAAGGCGGCCATCATCGCGGCCAGGTCGAGGTCCGCGTCGTCCAGGACGACCAGCGCGGACTTGCCGCCCAGCTCCAGGAAGGTCTTCTTCAGCGTGCGGCTCGCGACTTCCATGATCCGCCGGCCGACCGCGGTCGAGCCGGTGAAGGTGATCATGTCGACGTCCGGGTGCGTGGTCAGCACCTCGGAGGCCTCGACGTCCACGGCGGTGATGACGTTCACGACGCCGGCCGGGATGTCGGTCTCGTTGAGGATCAGCTCACCGAGCGCGAGCGCGAGCAGGGGAGTGTCCGGCGCGCCCTTGAGGATCACGGTGCAGCCCGCGGYCAGCGCCGGGGCCAGCTTCGCGAGGGCGAGCTGGGTGGGGTAGTTGTAGGCGACGATCGCGGAGACGACGCCGGCCGGCTCCCGCTCGATCCAGCGCTTGTTCGGCCGGCCGAACGCCTCGGCGACGCCCAGGTCCTGGGTGAAGGAGTACTCCCCGAGGAGATCCGCGTAGTACTTGACCAGGCCGATCGGTGAGCCCAGCGCCGGGCCGTCGGTGATCTGCCGCGGGTGGCCCACCTCGGCGATCGTCAGCTCACGGAACTCTTCCATGTGCTTGACGAGGGCCTCGTGGAGCTGGTTCAGACAACGGACGCGGAACTCGACGTTGGTCGACCAGTCCGTCTCGTCGAACGCGCGCCGGGCGGCCTTGACCGCCGCCGTGACCTGCTCAGGTGTCGCGTCCGCGGCCGTGCCGACGACCGCACCGGTGGCCGGGTTGATCGAGTCGACCGTCCGCTCGGTCTCGACCAGCTGCCCGTCGATCAGTAACCGCTTCACAGCCGCGCTCCTCGTTGATGTCAGTGATCACTACTGGCTCGCCCGGAGCCAGGGTGAGGTTCGTGATGTTCCGCGAGGTGCGCGTGGCGACCTCGGCGAACACCCGCGGTGTTCGCCGCATCGCGCCTGAAGATCCGCACCCCGACCTCTTTTCGTGAACGCGGGCCCAGAGGTGGACTGATCGGGATCACGGCACGGGAAAGCCGCGCTTGACCCGTTTGCGTCCCGACCGCTCTCGTCGCATTCGTGTCTTAATCCTACTTGCGCCGAATTCGGAGTCAACTGATTGGCCCGGCGGGGCCGGGACGGGCTGCCGGGCCGGAATTGATCAGTCGGCGGATCTTCTGCGGGGCGTCGTCAGGTCCCGCCTGGAGAGCGCCTGGAGAGCGGTGAGCTGCGCTCCACAGCCTGCGCTCCATGAGCGTTCCGCCAGGTCCGGTGGCCCGGCGGTCACCGCCAGGCCCGCTGGCCCGGCGGTGAGCGCGGCGGCGCCGGGGGACCGCCGCTGGGAAATCACCCTGATGTCCGCGGGAATCTCGCTGGCGGGTCCCGGTGTTAGGCGGATCCGGTGGAATACGCCGGCGGCACCCGGGCGGCTGAGCCGTGCGTCAACTTTTCGCGAAAATATTCCCGTATCGCATGTGGGGGCGTGCCGCAAGCGATCAGGCCGCGCGGAAGATATCGCGCCGATTGTCATGACCGGCGCACATCGCCGCGGCTGCCGCGGCCGGAGTTGCTTCTGGCAAGGCTTGCGGATTTTGGTCGCCGGAACGACCAAACTCCTCAACACTTCGAGCGGCGGCTTCGAGCGGCGGCGGACGGGGTCCGGCCGGGACCGCCACGTGAGCGGTCCCGGCCGGCGCGGTCGCCGGCGCCGGTCAGTAGGCGCGGGCGACGATGCAGACGAGATCGGCGTCGTCCGTGTCCGCGGACGGCAGCTCGCCGTCGGGGGTCTGCAGACACCGGACGGTCACGGACTCCTCGGCAAGCCGTGCCTCACCGTCCTCACCGACCAGCCGCCAGGGCAGCCGCGCGAAGCCGGTCCCGGCCGCCTCGACCGCCTCGGCGAGCGAGGTGACGTCCGCGGTGCGGGCCTCCCGAAGCTCCAGCGCCTGCGCGTAGATGGCTGCCTGCACGTCGTCGAGCAGTGCCGGCACCCGGCTGGCGACCTCGGTGAGCGGCACGGGGTGCTTCTCCCCGGTGTCGCGGCGGGCCAGCGTCACGTTGCCGGCGGCGAGGTCGCGCGGGCCGATCTCGACCCGGACGGGGATGCCCTTGAGCTCGGCGTCGGTGACCCGGCGGCCGAACGACAGCCCCGGCCGGGCATCCAGGCTGACCCGCACGCCGGCCGCGGTGAGCGCTTCGGTGATCTCACGGGCCTTCGCGACCACGGCCTCGTCGTCACGAACCGGCAGCACGATGACCTGGGTCGGCGCCAGTGCGGGCGGGATCCGCAGCCCGTTGTCGTCGCCGTGAGCCATGATCAGCCCACCGATCATCCGGGTCGAACTGCCCCAGGACGTCGTCCAGGCCAGGTGGCGGCCGCCGTCGGCGCCGAGGAAGTCGATGTCGAAGGCGCGGGCGAAGTTCTGGCCGAGCTCGTGGCTTGTGGCCATCTGCAGCGCCTTGCCGTCGCCCATCATCCCTTCGCAGGTCATCGTGTTCGTGGCGCCCGCGAAGCGCTCCTTGCGGGTCTTGGCGCCGACGAACACCGGCAGCGCGAGCTTCGAGACCATGAAGTCGCGGTACACCTCGAGGGCGATCCGGCGGGCGTAGGCGGCCGCGTCGGCCTCGTCCACGTGCGCGGTGTGGCCCTCCTGCCAGAGGAACTCGCTGGTGCGCAGGAACAGCCGCGGGCGCAGCTCCCACCGGACGACGTTCGCCCACTGGTTCAGCAGCAGCGGGAGATCGCGGTAGCTCTGCGTCCACTTGGCCATGTACTCGCCGATGACCGTCTCGCTCGTCGGGCGGACGACGACCGGCTCTGCCAGTTCCTTGCCTCCGCCGTGGGTGACGACGGCAAGCTCCGGGCTGAACCCCTCGACGTGCTCGGCCTCCCGGCGCAGGTAGCTCTCCGGGATGAACAGGGGGAAGTAGGCGTTCACCGCGCCGGCGGCCTTGATCCGGGCGTCGATGTCGGCCTGCATCCGTTCCCACAGCGCGTAGCCGTACGGCCGGATGACCATGGTGCCGCGGACCGGACCGTTGTCGGCGAGCTCGGCCTTGTCGAGCACGTCCTGGTACCAGCGTGGGAAGTCGGTGGAACGGGGGGTGATAACAGCCACGTCGTCCACGATATTGCGTCGTCCCGGCGGAACGACGGACGCGGCCCGCCCCCCGTGGACGGGCCGGTCCGGGCGGATCAGCGGATCAGCAGATCAGTGGATCAGGGGCTCGGCAGGCCGAGGGATCAGTGGATCGACGGTCAGCGTGCGGCGGCGGTCTCCCCGTGGCCCGGGTGCCGCGGCTCCCGGAAGACGAGCGAGAGATCCACGTCGCCGTGGTGGCTGACGAGTGACGCGGTCGGCGGGACCAGGATCATCGCGCTGGTCAGGTCGGCCGCCGTCGCGCCGGGGGCGAGGATCAGTTCGTGCTCGACGTTTAATCCGGACCGCACCGTGACGACCTCCGCCAGCGACGGCGGCGGGCCACCGGATACGGGTCTGGGTTCCGGCATGAGCTCGCCGGTGTCGACGGTGTTCATCGTGCGGGCTGCCTTCCTGTGGCTGGCGGTCACCGATTTCGGCGGGGCGGCACGCGTGGGGCTCACCAGCGGGGCTGGGGGTTCCGCGGGGGATGCCCTGTGTCGCGGCCGTGCTGCGCTGCTGTGCTGCGCCGTGCAGCGTCGGGTCGCGCTGGGTCGTTGACCACTTGGCGTGTTTCCGGGCGTACCTGAAAACACCTCCCCGACTCAGTGGACGCGACCCGATGACTCTTCGGGCGCGACCCAATGCTGTCAGCTACCGATCTCTTGCTTTGTAGCAAACGATCGCTCGACGAGGAAGGCAAGGGTCTATCTGTGGTCAGAGCTGGACGTCCGGTGACGCAGGACGAAAGTCCCGTTCGGCTGTGTGATCAGACGTCCGATTGATCCGTTCACTACGGGTTGTGGGCGGTGTGCAGCAGATCGTGTCTGGCCGTGGTCTCGTGAACGGGAGGTGGCCGCGGCCCACGAGCTCGGCGTCCCCCGTAGTGAATTCGGTGTCCGCCTGGATGACCTGCCCTCGTCCACGGGGTCGCATCGAAAGTGATTTACATCACAGGATGGGGTGTCCGGTGTGTGCTGGCGGCGAGTTCCGGTGTCGGGTTGGCGCTGTTGCACGGTGTTGCTGGTGCGCGATGTGAGTGTCGGGAAGTCCGGCCGGACGGGTCGCCAAAACACTGAGGGGCCGACGATCGTGGCACCGAGTCATCACCCAACTACCTTTGGTGTCCGCGGTGTGGGTGGCGGCACACCTGGCGGGACGGGCAGTTCGGTACACCGAATGTGTTCCGGTTGGAGTGCGGTTCATGTTCGCCGACGTTCACCGTTCGTTCATCCGGCCTCGCTTCGATTCTCGCCGGCACCCCGAACGGGGGGCGGGACCAGATCGGCGCCGCGAGGCGCGAAGACGAAGGATTGCTCGTGAACCTAGGCAAGCGTCAGGTAGTCGCGGGCCTTGCCGCCGCGGCACTGCTCTCACTCGCCGCGTGTGGCTCGGACGACAACAGCGAGCCGGATACGACGGGCGCTGCTCCGTCCTCGGCGGCCACCACCAGCCCGATCGACTGCGCCACCGGGTCGATCACGGGCGGCGGCTCGTCCGCGCAGAAGAACGCGATGGACGAGTGGGTCAAGGCGTACCAGGACGAGTGCAGCGGCGCCACCATCAACTACCAGTCCTCCAGCTCGGGGACGGGGCGTCAGCAGTTCATCGACAAGCAGGTTGCCTTCGCCGGCTCGGACTCCGCGCTGAAGGACGACCAGAAGACCAAGGCGGACGCGCGCTGCACCGGCGGTGCCGCGGTTGACATCCCGATGGTCGTCGGCCCCATCGCCGTCATCTACAACCTTGACGGTGTCAAGGACCTGCAGCTGAAGCCGGCCACGGTCGCCAAGATCTTCTCGGGTGCGATCACCAAGTGGAACGACCCGGCGATCGCCGCCGACAACAGCGGCGCGAGCCTGCCGGACGCCCCGATCCAGTCGGTGCACCGTTCCGACAGCTCGGGCACCACGGACAACTTCAYGAAGTTCCTGAAGGGCGCTGCGTCCGCCGACTGGACCTTCGAGGGTGGCTCCGACTGGAAGGCCCCCGGCGGCCAGGGTGCCAAGGGCAGCGACGGCGTGACCTCCACGGTCAAGTCCACCGCCAACGCGATCGGCTACGTGGAGCTCTCCTACGCGGAGAACGCGGGTCTGTCCACCGCCAAGATCGGTAACGCCGCCGACGAGTTCGTCGCGGTGAGCACCGACGGTGCCTCGCTGGGCATCAGCACCGCCAAGGTTGCCGACGGTGACGACCTCAAGCTCACCTTCGACTACGCCACCGCCACCAAGGGTGCCTACCCGATCTACCTCGCCAGCTACGAGATCGTGTGCACCACTGGCAACGACGCCGCCGCCGCGCCGCTGCTGAAGAGCTTCCTGACCTACACCGCCTCCGAGGACGGTCAGGCCGCCATCGCCGACCTCGGCTACGCGCCGCTGCCGGACAGCATCGCCACGAAGGTGCGCGCCGTCATCGAGAAGATCGCCTGATCAACATCCCGGCGTGACGCTCTAACAGCACATCACTTCCGCGGCCGGGGCCCTGACGCCCCGGCCGCGGAAGCCGTGGTTCTCCGGGCCGTCGTGGGTCCACGGTCGCTGGTCATCGGTTGTCGATCACCGTTTCCAGGCCGTGATTCGTGCGTCGACCCCTGAGGGAGGAAGAGTCGAGGTAGGTAGGGATGACGACGGAGCCGGACAGCCCGGCAGACGCCGGGACGCGGGGGACCGGTTCTCAGACCACCCCGGCCGCGACGGAGCCGAGTGTTCCCGCGCAGCCGACCGCTGAGAAGCCCGACGAGGTGTCCACCGACGTGACACCCGGCGAGGCGGTCAGCGAGACGCCCAGCGAGGCGGTCAGTGAGAGCGAGGCGGTCAGCGAGACCGCCGCGGCCAGCGACAGTACGGCAGCCAGCGTGAGCGCGGCGATCAGCGCGAGCGCGCCGGTCAGCGAGAGCGCGCCGGTCGGCGAGACAAAGGGGGACCTCACCCCCCGCGAGATCTCGCCGGAGTCGGGCGCCAAGCCGAAGATCGGCCTTGCCGACACCCTTTTCAAGAACCTGACCAGGACGGCGGGCATCGGCCTGCTGGTCCTCATCGGGCTGATCGCGCTGTTCCTGGTGCTGAAGGCCTGGGACGCGCTGAGCGCCAACGAGGGCAACTTCTTCACCACCGAGGAATGGTCGGCGAACGACACGCCGCCCGTGTTCGGTGTGGCGGCGCTTCTGTTCGGCACGTTGCTCTCCGCGGTCATCGCGCTCGCCATCGCGATTCCGGTGGCGGTCGGCATCGCTCTGTTCATCACCATCTACGCGCCCCGCAGGATGGCCTCCGCACTCGGCTACGTCGTGGATCTGCTCGCGGCGGTGCCCAGCGTCATCTACGGCCTCTGGGGCCTGCTCGTGCTCGCCCCGCACTTCAACGGGACGCAGATGTGGCTGAACGACTACTTCGGCTGGATCCCGCTGTTCGATGTCGGCGAGGGCTCGGTCGGCCGGTCGGTCTTCCTGGCGAGCGTGGTTCTCGCGATCATGGTTCTTCCCATCATCGCGGCGCTTTCCCGTGAGGTCTTCCTGCAGGTTCCCCTCACCCACCGGGAGGCCGCGCTCGCACTCGGCGCGACCCGCTGGGAGATGATCCGGACTGCGGTCATCCCCTACGGCAAGCCCGGTGTCATCAGCGCCTCCATGCTCGGCCTGGGCCGCGCGATGGGTGAGACGATCGCAGTCGCCCTGGTCCTTCCCTCCACCTTCAACATCTCCTGGAACATCCTGAAGCCGGCGGGCAACACGATCGCGGCGAACGTCGCGAACGGCTTCGGCGAGGCCAACGACATCGGCCGCGGCGCGCTCATCGCGTCCGGTCTCGTGCTGTTTGTCGTCACAATGGTGGTCAACATGATTGCTAGGGCCGTCATCGCGCGGCGTCGCGAGTTCTCGGGCCGAGCGGCATGACGGCCACGACCATGCCGGCCGCCCCGGCCGAGCACCACTCGCTGAACCTGCGTGGGCAGACGCTGCGGACGCCCGTCCTGGGCGCCATCGCGGTCGGCGCGGTGGCCCTCACGGCGCTGCTGTATCTGGTGACATCCATCCACAGCCGGATCCAGTTCGTCCTGATCGTGCTGCTGCTTTTCTCGATCGGCCAGACCATCGCCTCCGTGCTGGTGGAGGGCAGCCGACACGCCCGGGACCGCCTGGTCACGACGCTGGTCTACGGGTCCTTCCTGCTCGCTCTCATCCCGCTGGTCGCGGTGCTGGTGTCGGTCATCGAGCGCGGTGCCAAGCGCCTCGACCTGGATTTCCTGACGCACTCGATGCGCGGCATCGGTGCGCGGGACGCCGGTGGCGGTATCTACCACGCAATCATCGGGACGCTGGAGCAGGTCGCGCTGGCCAGCCTCATGGCGGTGCCCTTCGGCCTGCTCGTCGCCGTCTACCTCGTCGAGTACGGAACGGGTCGGGTCAGCCGGGCGATCAGCTTCTTCGTCGACGTGCTGACGGGTCTCCCGTCGATCATCGCCGGTCTGTTCGTTCTCGGTTTCTGGATTCTGGCGCTCGGCCAGCCGTTCACCGGTTTCGCCGGCTCGCTCGCCCTCACGATCCTGATGGTTCCGGTGGTCGTGCGCTCGGCCGAGGAAATGCTGAAACTCGTGCCGGACGAACTGCGGGAGGCCAGCTACGCGCTCGGTGTGGCCCGCTGGCGGACGATTCTCAAGATCGTGGTTCCGACCGCGCTGCCCGGAATCGTGACCGGTGTGATGCTGGCGGTCGCTCGTGTCGCCGGTGAGACGGCTCCGCTGCTCCTCACGGTGTTCGGTGACAACTCGATCAACATGAACCCGTTCGACGGTGAGCAGTCGGCTCTGCCGCTGTACATCTACTCGCAGGCAGGGCAGCCCCAGCAGGTCGCCATCGACCGGGCCTGGGCCGCGGCACTCACTCTGATCATCATCATCATGCTGCTCAATCTGATCGCTCGGTTCGTGGCGAGCCGCGCGAAGGTCAAGTAGCCCCTGATGGCCGTCGTCACCCGCCCGGGGAACCCGGTGCCCGCCGCACTGCCGAAGAACCCGTCGAGAGCAACGAACCGACCGACCGCACAACCAGCTGAGTCGAGGTAGCAATGGCCACCCGTATCGAGATCTCGGGCCTGACCGCCTACTACGGGAAGTTCAAGGCCGTAGCGGATGTGAACCTGACGATCGAACCGAAGAGCGTCACGGCCTTCATCGGGCCGTCCGGGTGCGGGAAGTCGACCGTTCTGCGGACGCTGAACCGTATGCACGAGGTCCTTCCCGGTGCCCGGGTGGAGGGCCAGGTGCTCCTGGACGGCGAGGACCTCTACGGTCCCGGCGTCGACCCGGTCAACGTGCGCCGCAACGTCGGAATGGTCTTCCAGCGTCCCAACCCGTTCCCGACGATGTCGATCTACGAGAACGTCATCGCGGGCCTGAAGCTCAACGGCGTGCGCAAGAAGTCGCTGCTCGACGAGCGGGTCGAGGAGTCGCTGAAGGGCGCGAACCTGTGGGACGAGGTCAAGGACCGCCTCAACCGGCCCGGCGCGGGCCTCTCCGGCGGCCAGCAGCAGCGGCTGTGCATCGCCCGTGCCATCGCGGTCGAACCGCAGGTGCTGCTGATGGACGAGCCCTGCTCGGCGCTTGACCCGATCTCCACGCTGGCGATCGAGGACCTCATCCAGAAGCTCCGGTCCAGCTACACCATCGTCATCGTCACCCACAACATGCAGCAGGCATCCCGGGTGAGCGAGACGACCGCGTTCTTCTCCCTGGAGAAGACGGGGGACCCGGGTCGGCTCGTGGAGTACTCGACCACGTCGCAGATCTTCAGCAACCCGAAGGAGAAGCGGACCGAGGACTACATCTCCGGGCGGTTCGGCTGAGGCCCTCCGGGGTTCCCGGATCTGCGGAAGCACAGGCGGCGGCCGGCTCCCTGGGGGCCGGCGCGCCGATCCTGGCGGAGCCCGATCCCGGCCGCCGTCCGCTGCTGCTCATCGCGGACAACGAGGCGGACGACGAACTGCTGCCCGCGCTGCGGGACCAGGGGATCGAGGTCGCCGTCGTCGCGGACGGGGCGCTGGCGCTGGTGGAGATCGGGCGCCTCGCACCGTCCGCGGTGCTTCTCACCGCGAACCTTCCGGTTGTCGATGGGGTGACCGTGGTCCGGACGGTCCGCTCCGCGCAGGCCCGCACCACCACGCCGATCCTGTTCGCGGTCGGCCCGGATGAGCGTGAGCAGGCGGCGGCCGCCCTCGAGGCCGGGGCGACGGTCTGCCTGGGCAAGCCCTTCCGGATCCACGAGGTTCTCGCCATGGTCGGCGCCGTGGGCGGGCCGGCCGGCCTGGGCGCGGCAACGACCATGGCCGCCGGCACCGGCGGCGGGGCTGGGACTGGGGCGGGGGCGGCCGTACCGGCCCAGACCGGGCCCGTAACCGGACCCGTCCCGTCCGCCGTCGAGCGTTCCGAGGTGCTGCGCTCCGGCCCGGTCGTGCTGGACGTCGACGCACACGAGGTGACCGTCGACGGCCGCACCGTGCACATGCCGCCGCGGGAGTTCCGGCTGCTGCGGCTGCTGCTCGGGCACGCCGGCCGGGTGGTCACCCGGGAGATGCTGCTCACCGAGGTCTGGGGATCGCCCGACACCGACCCCAACACGCTGGCCGTGCATGTCCGCAGACTGCGCCGCAGGCTGGGAGATCAGAGCGCCCCCGAGCCGCCGGCAGGGCCGTCCGCCGGCCGGTCGACCGGACGAGTGCTCGGCGAGACCCGGCCGCCGTTGATCGAGAGCATCCGCGGCATCGGCTACCGCTTCCGCGCCCACCCCAGCTGAGAGCTCCGGAGCCGGAGAATTCCGGAGCGGTGGATTTTCGGAGCCGGAGAATTTCGGGGCGCGCAGCGCCGGCTCAGGTCGGAAGTGCGTAGACGCCTGGCCCGCACCGCACGACGAGACCGTCGGCGAGCAGGCCGGCGAGGGCCCGGCCACGCTGGACGGGCTCGTCCCACACCTGGTCGAGCAGCTCCTGCTCGACGGGTCCGGTGGCGTCGCGGAGCACTGCCAGCAGCCGTCCGCGGACCTGCCGATCTGTGCCGGCGTACCCCTGCGGACGCCGTGCCGGGGCGTCGGAGGGCGGGCTGCCGGCGGCCAGCCACCCGCAGCGCTCCTGCACGGGGCACGCCGGGCAGCGGGGCGCCCGCGCGACGCAGACCAGCGCACCCAGCTCCATGAACGCCGCGCTGGCCCGGGCCGCGGTCTCCGGATCCGCCGGCAGCAGGTCGGCGACCAGCTCCAGGTCCCGCCGGGACACCGCCGTCGGGCCGGCGGCGGTGCCCTCCACCGCCCGGGCGACGAACCGCCGGACGTTGACGTCGATCACCGCGTGGCGCTGCCGGAAGGCGAACGCGGCGACGGCCCGCGCGGTGTAGGTGCCGACGCCGGGCAGGGCCAGCAGGTCATCCAGCTGGTCGGGAACCGCACCGCCGTGCCGCTCGACGATGGCACCCGCCGCCTGATGCAGCCGCAGCGCGCGGCGCGGGTAGCCGAGGCGCCCCCATTCCCGCACGGCCTCGCCGGATGGTTCGGCGGCGAGCCCGGCGGGGGTGGGCCACCGCCGCAGCCAGGTCTCCCAGACCGGCAGGACCCGGTGCACAGGGGTCTGCTGCAGCATGATCTCGCTGACGAGCACCCCCCACGGACCCGCCTCCGGGTGGCGCCACGGCAGGTCCCGGGCGTGGGCGCCGAACCAGTCCACGACGAGGTCCGCGAGCGCGGGGTTCGCGGGCGACTGGCCGGTGCCCGGTGGGGCCGCACCCGCGGTCATTGGCGTCGTTGTCGTCATCGACGCCATCGTGCCATTCCCGCCGCCGGGGCCTGGCCGCGGCCGGGGGCCTGATCAGGCGCCGGCGCGGGCCACCAGGTCGAGGGCCACGTCGACGATCATGTCCTCCTGGCCGCCGACCATCCCGCGCCGGCCGACCTCGGCGAGGATCGTGCGGGTGTCCAGGCCGTAGCGGGTGGCTGCGGCCTCGGCGTGGCGCAGGAACGAGGAGTACACCCCGGCGTAGCCGAGGGTGAGGGTCTCCCGGTCGACCCGCACCGGGCGGTCCTGCAACGGGCGGACCACGTCGTCCGCGGCGTCCATCAGACCGAACAGCTCGCAGCCGTGCTTCCAGCCCATCAGGTCGGCGACCGCGATGAACGCCTCCAGCGGGCAGTTGCCGGCACCGGCGCCCTGGCCGGCGAGCGAGGCGTCCACCCGGGTGGCGCCGTTCTCGACGGCGACGACGGTGTTCGCCACGCCCAGCCCCAGGTTGTGGTGGGCGTGGATGCCGGTCTCGGTCGCCGGGTCGAGCACGTCGGCGTAGGCGCGGAAGCGGTCCCGTACGTCGTCCATGGTGAGCCGGCCGCCGGAGTCGGTGACGTAGACGCAGTGCGCCCCGTAGGACTCCATCAGCTTCGCCTGCCGCGCCAGTTCGGCGGGGGCGGCCAGATGGCTCATCATCAGGAAGCCGGCGACGTCCATGCCCAGGTCACGGGCGGCGCTGATGTGCTGGGCGGAGATGTCGGCCTCGGTGCAGTGGGTGGCCACCCGCACCGACCGGATGCCCAGTGCGTGCGCCTGGCGCAGGTCGCGCACGGTGCCGATCCCGGGCAGCAGCAGGGTGGTCGGGATCGCGTCGGTGACGCTGGCCGCGACCGCCTCGATCCACTCCCAGTCGGTGTGCGCGCCGATGCCGTAGTTGATGCTCGATCCGGCGAGCCCGTCGCCGTGCGCCACCTCGATCGCGCGGACACCGGAGGCGTCCAGCGCGGCGGCGATCGTCCGCGCGGTCTGAACGCTGTAGCGATGGCGAACGGCGTGCATGCCATCACGTAGGGTGACGTCCTGAACGTACAGTTCGGGGACGAACGGCGCGGCGGGGTGTTCCGGCGACGTGTCCGGGGCGGTGGACGTCCCCGCGGACGTCCCCGCGGAAAGGGTGGTCATCGGGCGGTCGCTCCTTCCCGCCGGGCGAGGGTCCGCGCCAGGCGCTCCCCGGCGCGCAGCGCGGCCGAGGTCATGATGTCGAGGTTGCCGGCATAGGCGGGCAGGTAGTGCGCGGCCCCGGTGACCTCCAGGAACACCGTGACCTTGGCGGGTTCGGACCCGTCCGGCGCGAGCTGGCGCAGCGGGTCGTCCGCCGACACCTGCTCGATCTGCACCTGCTGCTTGAGCCGGTAGCCCGGGACGTACTCCCGCACCCGGTCGACCATCCGGGTCACCGAGGCGACGACGGCGTCCTGGGTGGCCTGGTCACCGGTGCCGATCAGGCAGTACACGGTGTCGCGCATGACCAGCGGCGGCTCGGCCGGGTTCAGCACGATGATGGCCTTGCCGCGGGCGGCACCGCCGACCTTCTCGATGGCGCTGGCCGTGGTCTCGGTGAACTCGTCGATGTTCGCCCGGGTGCCCGGCCCGGCCGACTTCGACGCGATGGACGCGACGATCTCGGCGTAGGCCACCGGGGTGACGGCGCCCACGGCCGCGACGATCGGGATCGTCGCCTGCCCGCCGCAGGTCACCATGTTGATGTTGGGGGCGTCCAGGTGGGCGTCCAGGTTGACCGGGGGCACCACGTACGGCCCGATCGCTGCCGGGGTCAGGTCGATGACCCGGCGGCCGCGGGCACGCAGCAGCTCGTCGTTGCGGGCGTGCGCGCCGGCGGACGTGGCGTCGAAGACGATCTCGATGTCGTCGAACTCCGGCATCCGCAGCAGCCCGTCGATGCCCTCGTGGGTGGTCGCGACCCTGAGCCGGCGGGCGCGGGCCAGCCCGTCGGATTCGGCGTCGATGCCGACCATCGCGGCGATCTCCAGAACCTCGGAGGTGCGGAGGATCTTGATCATCAGGTCGGTGCCGATGTTCCCCGAGCCGATGACGGCGACCTTCGTCTTTCCGGTTCCGCTGGTGGCGGTGGCCAAGGCAGTCCTTCCGGTGGGAAGAGGCGCGGGAGCGCGGACGCGGCCCACACCCGGGTTGATCGGTGAGATGGCGCGGGCACCGGGCACGGACATCAGACACGGGCATCAGGCACGGGCATCAGGCGCCGGCAGCGGGCATCAGGCTCCGGATGCCGCGGTCAGGCCGCGAAGGCGACCCGGACCGAGCCGAGGCCGCTGATCGTGGTCTCGAAGGCGGACCCGGGGGTGACGGGAACCATCGGGCCGAGGGCGCCGGTGAGCACGATGTCGCCGGCCCGCAGCGGGATGCCCATCGTGTGCAGGGCGTCCGCGAGCCAGACCGCGGCGTTCAGCGGACCGCCGAGGCAGTCGGCCCCGCAGCCCCGGGACGCCTCCTCGTCCCCTGCGCGCAGCGTCATCGTGACCTCACGCAGGTCGACGTCGGCGAGCCGGACCGGCCGGCCGCCCAGGACGAACAGCGCGCTGGACGCGTTGTCCGCGACGGTGTCGACGATGGTGATGTCCCAGCCGGTGATCCTGCTGTCGACGATCTCCAGCGCGGGCAGCGCGTAGTCGCAGGCACCGATGAGGTCGGCGACGGTGTACGGCCCGGCGGGCAGATCTCGGCCCAGGACGAGTGCGACCTCGGCCTCGACCTTCGGCTGCAGCAGCCGCCCGGCCGGCACCTCGCCACCGTCGGGCACCGCCATGTCCGCCAGCAGCGCACCGAAGTCGGGCTGGTTCACGCCGAGCTGGCGCTGCACCGCGGGCGACGTGAGGCCGATCTTGCGGCCGACCAGGCGACGGCCGGCGGCCAGCGCGGCGTCGACGTTGTGCTGCGCGACGGCGTAGGCGGTGGCGATGTCGCCGGCGGGCAGCAGCGAGCGCACCGGAGGACACGGCTGCCTGCTGCGCTCGGCCTCGGCGAGGAGCGCGGCGACGCGTGTCACCGCGCTGTCGGCCGCGTCCGCGGTGTCGGCGGTGTCGGCGCGCTTCGGGGCGGTGTCGCCCCAGGTGGCGGCGGTGGCAGCCGCGGCGGCGATGGTGCCGTTCGAGCCGGTCATTGGTTCTCCTCACGCGTCGGTGCGGTGCCTCCGGTATAGACGTCCGTTGTGATCGTCAGCAACACTGGATTCCGTGACACGGAACAGCGCTGACGGTGGCATGCTGCAGAAGGCCATGTGGATCCTGGAGGCCTTCCGCCCGAGCGGAGGACCGTTCCGTCTGGCGGAACTCGTTGAGCGCTCGGGGCTGACGAAGACAACGGTGCACCGGCTCAGTGCGGAGCTGGTCGAGATCGGTCTGCTCGAACGGGTCGCCGCGGGCTATCGGCTCGGCCCCAAGCTCTTCGAGCTCGGCGCGATCGTCCCGCCGCGCCGGGATCTGCGGGACGCCGCCCGCCCCTTCATGCAGGATCTCTTCGAAGCCACCCGGGAGACCGTGCACCTCGCGGCGCGGGACGGCCTCGACGCGGTCTACGTGGAGAAGATCCACGGCCGGGATCGCCGTGAGATGCCCTCACAGGTCGGCGGTGCGCTGCCGCTGACCTGCACCGGAGTCGGCAAGGCCCTGCTGGCGTTCGGCGGCGAGGAGCTGCTGGCCGAGGTGCTCTCCCGGCCGCTGCGGGTGCTGACCCCCAGCTCCCTGCGCGACCCGGACCGGCTGCGGATCGAGATCGAGCAGGTGCAGATCGCCGGGATCGCCTACGAGCAGCAGGAGTCCATGCCGGGCCTGAGCTGCGTCGCCGTCCCGGTGCTGGTCGACGGTGCGGCGGTCGCGGCACTCTCGGTCTCGGTTCCCGTCGCGAGGTTCCGCCCGTCCCGGCTGGCACCCGCGCTGCGCGCCGCCAGCTTCGGCGTCGCCCGGGCACTGGCGTCCTGAAATCATCGACACGCTGCTCGGCCTGGCCGCATGCCTGCCTGATCGGCCTGTACCCGAGGTCATGAGAGTGGGAGGAGGATGCGTTGATGCGCACGGTGACCGTTGAGGCGGCGACCGGTGGCCGGCCCGACGGGCCGAATCGGCTGGCCGGAACGACCGGGGCCGGTGGGCCGGAGCTGCGGGCCGCGCTGCGCCGCGCCGGCGTCGGCGATCTCGACGACAGCTCGCTGACCAGGTCGCTGTACTCGTCCGACGCGTCCCTCTACCGGGTCGAGCCGCGGGTCGTCGTCCACCCGCGCGACGCCGGCGAGGTACTGGCCGTTCTCGACGTCGCCCGCGGCCTGTCCGTCCCGGTGACCTCCCGCGGGGCGGGCACGTCGCTGGCCGGCAACGCCGTGGGCAGCGGCATCATCCTCGACTTCTACCGGCATATGAACCGGCTGCTCGACGTCGACCCGGAGGCTGGCATCGCGACCGTCGAGCCGGGCATCGTGCAGGCGGCGCTGCAGCGGGCGGTGATCCCGGCCGGTTGGCGGTTCGGCCCGGACCCGTCGACGCACAACCGGTGCACGATCGGCGGGATGATCGGCAACAACGCCTGCGGCTCCCGGGCGCTGGGCTACGGCCGGACCGCGGACAACGTGCTGGGCCTCGACTTCCTCACCGGTGCTGGGGAGCGCTTCACCTGCGGCGGCCTCGCGACCCCGGGCATGACCGCGACCTTGGGTGCGCCGGGTGCGCCGGGTGCGCCGGGTGCGTCGGCCTTGCCGGGTGCGCCTGGTTCATCCGGTGTGTCGGGCGAGCCGCGGCTCGTCGGCGAACTGCGCGAGCTCATCGGCGAGTCGCTCGCCGTGGTGCGCACCGAGCTGGGCCGGTTCGGCCGGCAGGTGTCCGGCTACTCGCTGGAGCACCTGCTGCCGGAACGGCACTTCGACCTCGCCCGTGCCCTGGTGGGCAGCGAGGGCACGCTCGGGATCGTGCTCGCGGCGCAGCTGCGGCTGGTCCGCGACCCGGCGCACCGCATCCTGGTGGCGCTGGGCTACCCGGACATGCCGACCGCCGCCGACGCCGTGCCGGCCATCCTCCCGTTCGGGCCGGTGGCCTGCGAGGGGCTGGACGTCAGCATCGTCGACGTGGTCCGCCGCGGCCGCGGGGCGTCGAGCGTCCCGCCGCTGCCGCGCGGTGACGGCTGGCTGTTCGTCGAGCTGGCGGGCGACGATCCCGGCGCGCTGGGGGAGACGGCTCGTGCGCTGGCCGCCGAGGCCGGCGCGCTGGAACATCGGATGATCACCGACGCCGCGCAGATGGCCCGGCTCTGGCGTATCCGGGAGGACGGGTCCGGCCTGGTGGCCCGGACCGCCGACGGAACGCCCGCGCACGCCGGGTGGGAGGACGCCGCGGTCCCGCCGGAGCGCCTCGGCGGCTACCTGCGCGAGTTCCGCGCGCTGCTCACCGACCACGGGCTGACCGGGGTGCCCTACGGCCACTTCGGTGACGGCTGCGTGCACATCCGCATCGACTTCCCGTTCGACCGGTCCGACGGCCGGGCCCGGTTCCGCGAGTTCCTCTTCGCCGCGGCCCGGCTGGCCGCGACGCACGGCGGCTCGATGTCCGGCGAGCACGGCGACGGCCGGGCCCGCGGCGAGCTGCTGCCGCTCATGTACTCGCCGGCGGCGATCGAGCTGTTCGGCCGGGTCAAGGCGCTGTTCGACCCGGACAACCTGCTCAACCCCGGGGTCATCGTCGATCCGGCACCGGTCGACGCCGACATCCGCGTCGCCGCCGCCAAACCGCGCCGTCACGGGCTCGCGCTCACCTACCACGACGACCGCGGCGACCTGTCCATGGCCGTGCACCGCTGCACCGGGGTGGGCCGCTGCATCGCCGGGCCCGCCGGAGCCGGCAACGTCATGTGCCCGTCCTACCTCGCCACCCGGGAGGAGAAGGACTCCACCCGGGGGCGCGCCCGTGTGCTGCAGGACGCGGTGGCCGGGAACCTCGGGCCGGCGGGGCTGGCCGCGCCGGAGGTGCACGAGGCACTCGACCTCTGCCTGTCCTGCAAGGGCTGCGCCTCCGACTGCCCGACCGGCGTCGACATGGCCTCCTACAAGGCGGAGGCGCTGTACCAGAAGTACCGCCACCGGCTTCGGCCCCGCGCGCACTACCTGCTCGGCTGGCTGCCGCGCTGGCTGCGGCTGGCGGCTGCGGTGCCGGGCGCGGCAGGCGTGCTGAACACGGTGGCGGGCTGGGGCTGGGCACGCCCGCTGGTTGCCTGGCTGGTCGGCGTCGACCGGCGCCGCGAGCTGCCGCGGCTGGCGACACGCACCTTCCGGTCGTCCGTCCGGTCGTCCGTCCGGCGAACCCCGCCGGCTCCGCCAGCCCGAACGGATGCCGGCGAAGCCGGCCGGCTGGGCGAGGTCGTGCTCTTCGTGGACACGTTCTCCAACCACTTCAGCCCACCAGCCGCGCACGCCGCCGTCGAGGTGCTGGAACGCGCCGGCTGGGCGGTGCGGCTGCCGGAGCGGCAGGTCTGCTGCGGTCTCACCTGGTTCTCAACCGGGCAGCTGCCCGGTGCGCGCCGGCAGATGGCGCGCACCGTCGCCGAGCTGCTGCCGCATGTCCGCGCCGGCCGGCTGGTCGTCGGCGTCGAGCCGAGCTGCACGGCGGCGCTGCGGACGGACGCCGTCGAGCTGCTGGCCACGCCCGAGGCACGGGAGGTGGCGGACGCCGTCCGCACCCTGGCCGAGCTGCTGGAGTCGACGCCGGACTACCGGCCACCGTCGCTCGCGTCGATGGGACCGCTGATCGCGCAGCCACACTGCCACCACCACGCGGTCCTGGGCTGGTCGCCCGACGCACGGCTGCTGGCCGACGCCGGGGCCGACGTCCAGCAGCTGGGCGGCTGCTGCGGCCTGGCGGGCAACTTCGGGGTCGAGCGTGGGCACCACGACATCTCGGTGCAGGTGGCCGAGCAGCAGCTGCTGCCGGCTGTCCGCGCGAAACCCGAGGCCACGGTCCTGGCGGACGGCTTCTCCTGCCGGACCCAGCTGGATTCGCTGACCGGGCGTCATGGTGTGCACCTGGCCGAGCTGCTGGTCGCTGCGCTGCGGGCCGACGACGGGACCGGGCCGGCCTGACCTCCTGATGTATCCGCCGGCACGAGACGCCCTTGATGCTGTTGACCAGCTTCGACAGGCGACCTTCGACAGGCGACCTTCGGCGGGCGGGGCACCACCGGCAGGCGGACGTGGTCACGTTCGCCGTTGAACCCAACCAGCTCCACATCGAAGTCGACACGGAGCGCCCGCATGATTTCTTTCAGGCAGGTCAGGCGCTGGTCGTCGAGCACCCGTTGCCGGTACCTGGTGACGAAGGCCAGGTGGGTGTGGCGCTAGACGCGGTGTGCCAGTGCGAATATCAGGATCAGAGGCTGGGGATCACGGGTGGGTCGTGCTCGTGCGGCTCGGGTACAGCTTCCGTCTGTACCCGAGTGCCGGTCAGTGGGCCGCGTTGGCGAAGGTGCTCGGGTGCGCGCGGGTGCCGTGCCCTTCAGAGCGGAGAGGATGTCGATACCGCCCGATCAAGGCCGGTTCATCATCGCTGGCTTTGCCGTGACGATCGCGCTGCCGACCACACAGCGGATCACATCGAAATTCAGGGCAATGGATTCCCGCGTCGCGAGAACAATGTTTCCGGAGAAGAATGATTCCGGAAACATTGCGACGACAATTATCCGGCCTGCGGGCTGCTGTGTGGCCCGGCCGGCCGGAGAAGAAGCCGGCCGGCCGGGCTACACGTAGCGTTCGAGGATGCTCGACTCGGCAAGCCTGGACAGGCCCTCGCGGACGGCCCGGGCCCTCGCCTCGCCGACGCCCTCCACCGCCTGCAGGTCGTCCACCCCGGCGGCCAGCAGCTTCTGCAGGGTTCCGAAGTGGTCGACGAGCCGGTCGACCACCATCCGGGGCAGCCGCGGCACCTTGGCCAGCATCCGGTAGCCACGGGGGCTGATCTGGCGGTCGAGGATGTCCGCTCCGCCGGAGAAGCCGATCACCCGGGCGATGACGGTGAGGTCCAGCAGGTCGGTCGGGGACATGGCCGACAGCTCCGCCAGGACCTGCGCCGCCGTGCCCGCACGTGAGCCGACCGGCAGGTAGTCGCGGACGGTCAGCTCACGTTCCGTCTCGACGCCGGCCATCAGCTCCTCGAGCTGCAACGACAGCAGCCGGCCGTCGGTACCGAGCTCGACGACGTAGCTTTCGATCTCGTCGGCGATCCGGCGCACCATCTCCAGCCGCTGGCTCACCGAGATGGCGTCGCGGACGGTGACGAGATCCTCGATCTCCAGTGCCGAGAGGGTGCCTGCCACCTCATCGAGTCGCAGTTTGTAACGCTCAAGTGTGGCCAGCGCCTGGTTGGCGCGGGAGAGGATCGCCGCCGCCCCGTCGAGCACATAGCGGCGGCCCACCACATAGAGGGCGATGATGTGCATCGACTGGCTGACGGAGATCACCGGGAGGCCGGTCTGCTTGGCGACCCGCTCCGCGGTGCGGTGCCGGGTGCCGGACTCCTCGGTGGGGACCGTCGGATCGGGAACCAGGTGCACCGCGGCCCGCACGATGYGGGTGAGATCGGACGAGAGCACGATCGCGCCGTCCATCTTCGCCAGCTCGCGCAGGCGGGTGGCGGAGAACACCACGTCCAACTCGAACCCGCCGGTGCACAGGCCCTCCACGACCTTGTCGTGGCCGAGCACGATCAGTGCTCCGGTATGACCACGCAGGATGCGCTCAAGACCATCACGGAACGGAGTTCCGGGCGCGACCGCAGCGAGTGTCGCCCGGAAGATGTCATCCCCGGGTGCTCCTGCCATCAGGCTCCCTCGTTGTTCTTCGACGTCCTGACCGTCGAACGCCCCCGTCGTGTCGTGCTCGTCACCAGCGATGGTATCGGTAGGCCTCGTGTGGATGAGCGCAGCCACGGCGCCATCTCACCATATCCGGCAATTGCAAATCATGTTCATTCGTCGTACATGTGAGCAATGGCCGCGATAAGGTCCGGCACTTCCTGCACGGACAACCCGTCCGGCGGATCACCGCAACCGGCCGGGACGAGCGCGCGCCGGAAGCCCAGCCTGGCCGCCGCGGCCAGGCGCTGACGGACCGCGCCCACCGCCCGGACCTCGCCCGCCAGCCCCACCTCGCCGATCGCGACCAGATCGCCCGGCAACGGACGGTCCCGCGCCGCGCTCACGGTGGCCAGCGCGACCGCCAGGTCCGCGGCGGGCTCCGCGAGCCGGACACCTCCGACAGTCGCGGTGTAGACGTCCGCACGCCCGAACCGGACCCGCGCCCGCCGCTCCACCACGGCGAGGATCATCGCCACCCGCGCCGCGTCCAGCCCGGAGACCGCGCGCCGCGGGACCTGTGCCGACGCCTCGGCGACCAGCGCCTGCACCTCGGCGACCAGCGGCCGGCGGCCCTCCACGGTCACGGTGACGCAGGTGCCGGGCACGGAGGTCGGCCCCGCACCGCCCGAGCGGGACAGGAACAGCCCGCTGGGATCGGCGACCTCACGGATGCCGGAGTCATGCATTTCGAAGCAGCCGACCTCGTCCGCGGGGCCGTACCGGTTCTTGCCCGCGCGCACGAGACGGAGCGTGGAGTGCCGCTCGCCCTCGAAGTGCAGGACGACATCCACCAGGTGCTCCAGCAGCCGCGGACCGGCGACAGCGCCCTCCTTGGTGACATGGCCGACGAGCACGGTCGCCAGCCCCAGGGCCTTCGCGGTGCGGATCAGGGCCCCGGTGACCTCACGCACCTGGGTCACCCCGCCGGCGGAGCCGTCGAAGCTCGCCGACGAGATCGTCTGGACCGAGTCGACGACGAGCAGGGCGGGCTGGACCTCCTCGACGTGCGTCAGCACCGCACCGAGATCGGTCTCCGCGGCCAGCCAAAGATCCGAATGCAGCGCGCCGGTGCGGCCGGCCCGCAGCCGGACCTGGGCGGCGGACTCCTCACCGGTGATGACCAGTGCACGGGACCCCGCCGCGGCACTGCGCGCGGCGACCTCCAGCAGCAGGGTGGACTTGCCCACGCCAGGCTCGCCGGCGAGCAGGATCACCGCGCCGGGGACGAGCCCGCCACCCAGCACCCGGTCGAGCTCGCCGATGCCGGTGGGGCGCCTGCGGGCAGCCGTCACGTCGACGGCCGTGACGGGCGTGGCCGGGGCTGTCACCGGCGCGGCCGCGCCCAGCCGGGTCGAACCGCCCAGCCCGCCCATCGGCGCACCGGGCTTTCGCGGGGCGGGCGCCTGTGCCTCCAGCGTGCCCCAGGCCTGGCAACGCGGGCAGCGGCCGGMCCACCGGACCGCCTCGGCCTCRCACGCGGAACAGCGGAAGCCCCCGGCGGGATTGCGGGAGCTCGTGCCGTTCCGGGACGATGCCCGCCCGAGACCACCAGCCGGGCGCCCCGTGGGACCAACAGAGGACATGACGGTCACGGTAGCCGCCAGGTCCGACAGCCCGAGTCGGACGGCCGTCGGACAGCCCCTGCGCTGCCCTTTCGCTCCGCCGCCCTACCGCCCTACCTCAGCACCTGAAGGGCCAAGGGCGAAGATCGGAGGATCTCCGTCGTTCCGGCGACCACAATCCTCAGGTCTTGCCCATCAGCAACGCCGGCGACGGCGCCAACTCGAAGCCGTGGTCCGAAGAGTGGAGGATTCTGGTCGTACCAGCGACCGAAATCCTCCACTCTTGCGCGGAAGCAACGCAGGGCACCGTTCCGACAGCCCGGTTCGAACTGACCCCGGGCCGGGTTGGACGGATCAGTAGATCAGGGGGTCGGAGTCGCCTCGGTGCTCGCCGGTGCGGAGGCCGCGGCGGACGTGGCCCCGGTGGCGGGCAGCTCGGTCGAGGTCGCCCCGGCGGACGCCGTCGCCGCGGTGGTCTGCCCGGCGGTGGCCTGCGTGGCAGGCGCGGTCGCCGCGGCCGAGGCGCCGGGGGCCGGCTTCTCGACCGGAACATCGAGCGTGACGCTGCCCGACTTGGCGAACGTGAACGTCACCGGGATCTCGTCGCCGACCACCAGATCCTCGGTGAGGCCGGTCAGCGTCGGCGCGGACCCGTTGGCGATGTAGATGTTGCCGCCGCCGGGTCGAATGATCGACGGGGACGGTGCGGTACCGCCACTCGCGGACGGAGAGGACACATTGATGAGGCTGTCGTCCTCGGCGCCTCCGTTGAACACCGCGGAGATGATCTGCGCGCTGTCGCCCTTGTCCGCGGGGCCTGCCACGTACACGTTCCGCAGGGTGACGGAGCCGACGGCCCCGCTCACCGAGTTGGTCGTGGTGCGGGCGGCGTTGGTGAGTGCGTCCGTCCCGGAGGCGCACCCACTGAGGGCGGACGCGGCGATGGCTGCCGCGGCGAGAGATGACGTGACGATGGCCCGTCGACGCGCACGGCTGCGGAGACCAACGGTTACGTCGGCCCCGGCCGTGGTGTGCAGCGGACCACTGGTGTCGGTGGCTTCGGCGGGCGACGTCCCCTCGAAGGTGGACATCGCGGAACGAGCACCCAGACGGCGGCTCACGGCTCGGTGGCTCCTCCTGCGCAGGGACCGGCGCGCCTTGCGCGTCGGTGCCGAACGGTCGTGACCGGTCAGGTGGCCGTTGCGGGGATTCGCAGCGGCCGGTGCGCGCCGGTGTGGCCGCGGACACATCCGACCAGCGGAAAGTCCATGGCACACCGGAAGCGCACCCGTGCCACCCGCGAGACCCAGGCCGGGCCGCGGGTGCGGGGCTAACACTAGCCACCTCGGCCCGCTATGTGCGGCCCCAGCGTGTTGGGCGCGACTTCACGGACCTATCGGACGGCTTACGGCGGGCCCGAACGGCCCGTGCCGGACCGGCGTAGGCCCGGACCGGCCGACGCCGAGCGGTGTGAGCCGTCGGGAACCCGCGGCTGTGGCCCGGATGACTGCTGTCCAGCTGCTGTCCGCCCGGCCCGCGGGTGGAGCTGACCAGCCCGCGGGCTGACCTGGCCGGCGGGTGGAACTGGCGGAAGGGCTGCCGGCCGTGGGGGGTGGGCGATCGAGAGCATTTCGTTTCCGGCCCGTCCGGTGCAAGCCGATGCGGATGTCGTGGTCCGGCGGCCGCATGATCTGGCTCGCTTCGCCGGGCCAAGGTGGGACGTCGGACGGGGGTGCTCAGGCGGGCCTGGCACTCGAGGGGGAGGCCGGCCGGCCCCCGCCGGTCCGGTTGGAAAAGGCAGCAATGCCCAGGGATTGCAGGCCCTTGGTCACCCCACGGCGAGGGCCGCCGGCGTCCGCGATCAACGCTGTCGTCGCGCCTTCTGTGGTCCGTCGTGTACCCCGCTGGCCGGTGCCGGAGAGTGCTGGGAGGCCGCGGCTGCGGGGCCGGACCTTCGTGCCCTGCTGGGCCGGTGCGACGCCGGCCGGGCGGTCCATGACGCTTCCCGGAGGTACGCGGTGGACGGAGCCCGCGGAGCGGGCGGGCCGGGCGATCCATGGTCGACACGCCCGGCGGCGTGGGCGGCTCGCGCGGGGCCGACGGCGGGTCGAGCGCGACCGTTCGGCAGCCGGCGGTAGTGTCRCGACGCCCTTGATACCAACAACCGGACAACTTCCGCCGCATCACCATCTGTTTCGCTCGGCTGGACACCTCGCCCGCTTGATAGGCCCCGACCTGCGCGGATCCGGTCGGCCTGCGCGCCGGCCCGGTCGCGTGCAGTACCTGTCCGTCTCGGAGGGTGGCCGGAACACGACGATCGCGCTGTTCCCCGCCCTCGCCTGCAGCGCGCGTCTGACCTGCGGCGATGCGTGCGTGTTACGCTGGTAGAGGCGGAAGGGGCACGTGACACATGGCGTTCCAAGTCGGCGAGACCGTTGTTTACCCGCATCATGGTGCTGCTCTGATTGATGCGATTGAAACGCGCGTCATCAAGGGTGAAGAGAAACTTTATCTCGTCCTGAAGGTTGCCCAGGGCGACCTCACTGTCCGTGTTCCAGCCGACAATGTCGGCATGGTCGGCGTGCGTGATGTCGTCGGTCAGGACGGCTTGGAGCGTGTGTTCGAGGTGCTGCGCGCCCCGCACACCGAGGAGCCGACCAACTGGTCGCGGCGCTACAAGGCGAACCTGGAGAAGCTTGCCTCGGGTGACGTCAACAAGGTCGCTGAGGTTGTCCGTGACCTCTGGCGGCGTGATCGCGAGCGTGGTCTTTCCGCGGGTGAGAAGCGCATGTTGAGCAAGGCTCGGCAGATTCTTGTCAGCGAACTGGCGCTCGCCGAGGGCACCAATGAGGACAAGGCCGAAGCCATGCTCGACGAGGTTCTCGCCGGTTGATACCGGCCACCTCCGGCATGTGCGGTCGGTAACACCCGGGTGGGTATTGCGCACCGTTCGGTGTGAGCACAAGGCTTGATGTTTCCGACCGAATCCTGGATGCGGCGGATATCCATACCTGTGGGAGTGCCCCCGAAAGGGGGCCTCTCACCCGCCCGGGACCGCCGGGCGGCGATATATCCATGGACGCCGCGGAGGCCTTAGTTGGTGAACTCTCGGGTAGGGGCGGTCGTGCCGGCAGCGGGCCGGGGCGAGCGCCTCGGTGGCGGCACGCCCAAGGCGTTGCGGCCGCTTGCTGGTCGCCCGATGCTGCTGCGGGCAGTGGAGACACTGCTGTCGTCCACGCTCGTCTCCCAGGTCGTCGTCGCGGCGCCGCCCACCCTCGTTGACGTGGTGGGGCAGCTCCTCGGTTCCGGGGTGCGGGTCGTGCCAGGCGGCGCGGAGCGAGTGGACTCCGTCCGGGTCGCGCTGGACGCGCTGGACGACGACATCGGCGTCGTGCTCGTGCACGACGCGGCGCGCCCGCTGACCCCGGCCAAGCTGGTGGACGCGGTCGCGACGACGGTCCTCGATGGTCATCCCGCTGTGATCCCCGTGTTGCCGGTGACGGACACGATCAAGGAGATCGACGCGGACGGCCGAGTCGTGCGCACCCCGCGCCGGGACGGCCTGCGTGCGGTGCAGACCCCACAGGGCTTCCGGCGCGACATCCTGCGGGCCGCCTACGCGAACCGGGACCTCCCCGTCACGGACGACGCGGGCCTGGTCGAAGCTCTGGGTGTGCCGGTGACGACGATTCCCGGCGCCGAGGAGGCGTTCAAGGTGACCCGGCCGGCTGATCTGGTCCTGGCGGAGGCGCTGCTGGCGCACTCCCTGCCCCGTGACGGGCACCGGTGACCGCGCCGGCACTGCCCCGGGTGGGCACGGGCGTGGACGTCCACCCCTTCGAGCAGGGCCGCGACTGCTGGGTCGCCTGTCTGCTCTGGCCCGGTGAGACGGGTCTCGCCGGGCACTCCGACGGCGACGTGGCCGCGCACGCGGCGTGTGACGCGCTGCTCAGCGCGTCGGGCATCGGGGATCTCGGCGCGGTCTTCGGGACCGGACGTCCCGAGTGGTCCGGCGCGTCCGGCGCGGCGCTGCTCGGCGAGACGGCGCGCCTGCTCGCCGAGGGCGGCTGGCAGATCGGCAACGTTGCCGTCCAGGTGGTCGGCAACCGGCCCCGGATGGCTGCGCGGCGTCTCGAGGCGCAGGAGGCGATGGCGGCGGCCCTGGGCGCACCGGTGAACCTCTCTGCGACGACGACAGACGGCCTGGGCCTGACCGGTCGGGGTGAAGGGCTGGCCGCGGTCGCCACGGCGCTGGTGGCCCGGCTCTGACGGTCCCGGGTGGCCGACGCTCCCGGGGTGGCTGATTCCGCCGGCGGGTCCGGTTCCGGCCCTTTCCCGGGGGCGCCTCACCGTGGGCACCCGTTTTGTCGCATACTCGGGCATGCCTGACCCGCATCAGACGTAGGTTGGTGCCAGCGGGATGAGAGGGTGTGCCCGGTGAGCGAGTCCCGGAGGAGTGTGATGGCGGCGCGTCTTCCCGAGGCGGTCAGGGCTCTCGCGGATGCTCCGACGTACGTGACGTTGGCGACCATCCGGCCGGACGGGTCGCCTCGTCTGACCGTGCTCTGGATCGCTCGCGATGGCGACGACCTGCTGCTCTCGACGGTGCGCGGCCGGGCGAAGGAACGCGACATCGCCCGGGACCCACGGGTCGGGCTGATGTTCCTCGACCAGCAGGACCCGTACAGCTATGTGGAGATCCGCGGTGTCGCGACGCTCTCCGAGCAGGGCGGCAAGGAGCTCATCGATCTCCTGTCGGTCAAGTACAACGGCTCTCCGTACGGCTGGGACGGGCCGGACGAGGTCAGGCTGGTGATCCGCGTCGCCGCGGAGCGCGTTCTCACCACCGGCTGAGCCCGGGCGGGTCGCGGGATGGCGGCGCCGGATGGGTGGGGCCGCAGCCGTTTCGAGGGCCTCCCTTCGGCGTGGCGATGGCCGAGGCCGTTACCCTTGACAGATGGGTCTTCGCCTCTATGACACGCGCACCCGGCGCGTGCGGCCGTTCGTGCCGCTGCGCCCCGGTCATGTGGGTGTGTACGTGTGTGGGCCCACTGTCCAGTCACCGCCGCATGTGGGCCACATCCGCACCGGGCTGGCCTTCGACCTGCTGCGCCGCTGGCTGACGCAGAGCGGGCTGTCGGTGACCTTCGTCCAGAACGTCACCGACATCGACGACAAGATCATCATCAACGCCGATCGGGCGGGGACGACGGTCTGGGAGCTCGCTACCCGTCAGACCAGAGCCTTCGACGAGGCGTACCGGGCGGTGGGCGTGCTGCCACCGACGATCTCTCCGCTCGCGACCGGGCACATCCCGGAGATGCTGGAGATGATCTCCGTGCTGGTGGAGCGCGGGTTCGCCTACCCCGGCGCCGGATCGGTGTGGTTCCGGGTCGGCGCGTTCGCGGACTACGGCGCGCTCTCGCACCAGCGCCCCGCCTCGATGCATCCATCCCCGGAGGCCGAACCGGGCAAGGCCGACCCGCGCGACTTCGCGCTGTGGAAGGCCGTCAAGCCCGGGGAGCCGTCCTGGTCCTCGCCGTGGGGCCCGGGGCGCCCTGGCTGGCACCTGGAGTGCTCGGCGATGGCGGGCAAGTACCTCGGTGGGGTCTTCGACATCCACGGTGGCGGGCTGGACCTGGTCTTCCCGCATCACGAGAACGAGCGGGCCCAGACGGTGTGCGCGGCCGGCGGGCCGGCCGGCGGCGAGATGGCCAACTACTGGATGCACWTCGGCCTGCTCACCACCGGCGGGACGAAGATGTCCAAGTCGTTGGGTAACTCCTTCTTCGTGACGGACGCGCTCGCCACGGTTCGCCCGCAGGTGCTGCGCTATCACCTGCTCTCCGCGCACTACCGCTCGTCGCTGGAGTACAGCCCGCAGACGCTCGACGAGTCCGGCGCGGCGCACGACCGGGTCGAGACCTTCGTACGCAACGCTCTGGACATCCTGGGCGGGCCGGCGGAGGCCGCGGCGCTGGCAGGCACCGAGGCGGGCCAGGCGGGGTCGGCGGGCCCGGGCACCGTGGCCGGTACCGCGGCAGAGGGCGACCTCACGCCGGAGCTGGTCTGGTCGGAGTTCGCCGCGGCGATGGACGACGATCTCGCCGTCGGCCGGGCGTTGGCCGCACTGTTCGGGGCGGTCAGCCGAGGCAACCAGGTGCTCTCCAAGGCCCACAGCCGGGAGCTGGCCGGCTGGGTCGACGTGACCCGTCGGATGCTCACCGTGCTGGGCCTGGACCCGGTGGAGCAGTGGCCCACGGCCGGCGCCGAGCTGCGCCCGGCGCTCGACAGCGTCATGGGCATCCTGCTCGATCTGCGCTCGTCGGCCAGGGCTCGGCGGGACTACACGGAGGCGGACTCCATCCGCTCCCGCCTCGCCGCGTCCGGCGTCGTCATCGAGGACACCCCGGAAGGCCAGCGCTGGCACCTCTCCTGAGGCGGCCGGCACTGACCTCACTGGAAACAACGCAGCTCACTGGGACAACGCAGCTCACTGGAAACAACGCGGCTCACTGAAAACGACGAAGTGCACTGAAGCGATGAAGTGCACTGAAACGACGAGCCGGCACCCGGATGGATCCGGGTGCCGGCTCGGTCATACCGGGCACAGATCACTGTGCCCGAACATCCACCGCTCTCACTGTGCCCGAACGGTGATCCTCGTCCACGCGCCCACGTAGACACGGTCGCCGTCGCGCAGCGGAATCGCGCGACCGGGCTCGATCGGGTCAGGCTCGTCGTTGAGACGCGTCCCGTTCGTCGAGCCGGGGTCCCGCACCGCGTAGGTGCCGTCGGGCATCCGCTCCAGGGTCGCGTGCGCGCGGGAGATGCCCGGGTCCTCGGGCGCGCCCGAGAGGTCGATCTCCGGGTTGATCCCCCGCGACTCGCTGCGCCGGCCGATCAGCATCTGCTGCTCGGTCAGTGGGAAGACCCTCCGCGGGTAGAACTGGGGGAACGGCACGCGATGGTCGTCGCCGCTGTCGTAGTACTCGCGCTCCGCCTCGATGACGGCTTCCCACGCTCCGCTCGGCGGGGCGTCGTCCCAGTCATGCCCGCGGCTGCCGGGACGCCGGTCGTCCGCCAGGCGTGGGTCGCCCATCCTGTCGTCGCGGTGCTGCTCGCCGAACCGTGGGTCGGGCATCCGCGGGTCGGTGCCGTGGCGGCCCTCCGCGCCGCGCCGCGACCCGGTCTGCCGGGACGTGGCACCCGCGTCGTCGAGCGCTGACGGGCCGGCCTGCCCAGGCAGCTGACCGGTGCTGAAGTCGAGCCCGCAGGTCTCGCAGAAGCGCGCGGCCGGGTCATTGAGCGAACGGCAGTTCGGGCAGGGCGCGTAGCGGTCCGCGGCCCGGTTCCGGCCACCCGGGCCACCCGGGCCACCCGGAACCGGTGTGGCGCCACCGCCCGGCCCGCCCAGCGGATCCGAGTCGTAGCCGCCTCCGGGCCCGCCGAACGAGCCGTCGCGGTAGCCCCGTCGGCCGTCGGTGTCCGGTGCCGGCCGACCCGGGTCACCCGCGCCGTATCCGCCCCGGGCCTCGGGGCCGCCGTAGCCGCCGCGGCTCTCCTGCGCGCCGTAGCCGCGGTCGTCGCGCCCACGGGCGAACGCGGGCTCGGGCTGCTCACCACGGCCAGCCGCGTAGCCGCGCTCCTCGCGCCCGTAGCCGGGCGGCGTGCGGTCGTCACGGCCGCCGAAACCGCCCTGGTCGTCACGGCCAGCGAAACCGCCCTGGTCGTCACGGCCGCCGAAGCCGGCGCCGCGATCGTCGCGCTGGTACGGATCGTGCCGTTCCTCGCGTGGCCGCTCGCCGCGGCCGTCGGGCCGAGCGCGGTCGTCGGGCGCGTTCCCGTACCCGTCACGGGCGTACGGGTCCACCGGATAGCCCCGTGCGGACCGTGGCTCCTCGGCGTAGCCCTCGCGGCCGTAACCGCCGTACGGGTCGCCGCCGCGGCCCTGGCCGCGCGGCGGATCCGCGACACCGGCCGCGTCGCTCGGGGTACGACGGATTCCGAGCGGGTCGTAGCCCGCCTGGGCTCCGCCATTGGCCTGGGGGCCTGAGGGGTCCCGTTCCGGTGCCCGCCGTGCATACGGATCCGCGGAACGCCCGGCAGGCGCGCCGGCCGGATAGGCGGCCCCGCGGCCGCCCTCCTCCTGACGGAAACCATAACGATCCTGACCACCCACGATCCGAAGCCCGCACTGATCGCAGTAGTCGGGATCGTGGGACAGGTGCCCCTCCGGGCAGCGTGCGCTCACCTGATCACCTGTTCACCCGGACAGTCCTGGCCGACATCGACGAGTCGCGGACCATCATCTCGTCCATCTTCTCGACGTATTTCTTCAGACGAACCGTACCTGTTGTTGGAATGTCGATGTGAACCACCTCCCGTAGGAGGCAGCGGGTTGCGTCGTTGCCCCGGGCGAGCGCGCGCCGAAACACACGCCCACCTGCTGGTCTGGCAGCGATGTCGCTCCGGTCGGTGACCGGCGGCCCCGACGCGGGCAGCATTGTCAACCCGTCACCCTGGCCGCGACCACGGTGATGTTGTCGTGGCCGCCCTGGTCGATCGCGAAGTCGACGAGGTGGCGCGCGACGTCCAGCGCGGCGGCGTCGGGATCGAGATGGTTCACCAGTGAGGCGAGGACGTCCGGGCGGGACGAGTAGTTCCACAGGCCGTCGCTGCAGACGACCACAGTGGCCGGCGTCTCGATCGGGAAGGCGGCGGTGTGCGGGGTCACGTCCTCGGCATCGCCACCCAGCCAGCGCGTCAGGGTGTGTGCGCGCCGGTGGGTCTCCGCCTCCGAGGCGGGGATCAGCCCGGCCCGCGCGGCCTCGGCCGCCCAGGTGTCGTCCGCGGTGAGCCGCTCACACCAGCGGGGACCCAGGAGGTAGACGCGGCTGTCGCCGACCCACCCGACGGTGACCATCCCCGGGCCGTCCGCCGAGGGCTGGGTGATGATCGCGGCGGCGAAGGTGCAGGACGGGGCCATCCGGCCCTCGGCCGCACTGAGCTGGGCGATGGTGGCCTGGGCGGCCTCCACCGCGGTGTGCAGGGCGGCGTCGGCCTCGTCCGGGCCGAAGCCGCCGGAGATCCGCCGTGGCGCGGTTCGCGGCTCGTCGAACTCGGAGTACTCCTCCAGCACGTCGAGAACCTCGCTCGCGGCGCTTTTCGACGGTTCCTTGTAGGGGACCGCCTCGCCGGGCCCGTGGGCGCGCACAGCGTCCGCGAGGATGGCTGTGGCGGTGGCCGCCGCGGCCGCCGAGGCCTCGCCGGAGCCGGGAGTCGTCGAGACGCCGTCGCACACGACGGCGATCAGAGTGCCGTGGACGATGGCGACGCCCATCGCGTCCTCGTTCGTCGTGTGCCGGACCCCCCGGTCGCAGACGCCGGCCAGCGGCCCCAGGTCGATCTCGCGGTGGTCCTCGTCGCCGCCGCTGACCGGCGCTCCGGTGAACGCGAAGCCGCACGCCTCGCAGTACCGTGCGTCGGTGTAGTTGGGCGCGGCACACACCGGGCAACGCATGATCTCGTCGTCGCCGGACTCGTCGCTCGGGGTGCCGTGCTGCGCCAGCAGCATCGTCGCGGCGTCGGAGTCCGCCGGGTAGCCGTCCTCGGTGAATCCGCCGCCGGAGTACCCGGGGCCGGGATAGGCCCCGGCCGGATACGACGACGACTCATACGCGCGCTCGGAGTATTCTCCGTGATACTCGCTGTCACGATAGGTGCCGGGTTCCGGGGTGTAGCCAGCGCCTGGATACGCATCGCCCGGGTAGTTGTTCTCCGGGCCCGGGTACGAGTTCTCCGGGTAGCCGCCGCCCTCCCCGTAGGAGTTCTCGGAATAGTGTGCGGCCCTGAAACGGCCGGCTGAGTAGCCTTCCGCAGCCGGATCGTCCGGGTGGTACTCCGCCGAGCCATAGCCCTCGGCGTAACCCGCGGTGGGTGCCTCGTCGCCGTGATAACCGCCGGCGTGGCCGGCCTCTTCCGGATACCCGTCGCCAGGATGGTGGCCGCCCGGACGAGCCGGAGGGTAGCCGTGCCCGGGGTAGCTGTGCCCGCTGCGGGAGTTGAGGTCCATGGTCAGGCCACCGGCCGCTGCAGCGGCCCGCCAGTGACAGCGAGTCTGGGCGGTGTGCGCGGAGCCGTGTGGCGCGGAGCCATGTGGTTAGTGCCTCCTGCCCGTCCTGTGGGGACCGGATATATCACGTCGACCTGCTCAAATCCAAGGACGCCGAGATGAATAGTGGCATGATCCGTCAGATGCGTCGACGCCGGTGATCGCGGTGCCCGCCTGGGTGTCAACGTCCGGCCGTCCTGCGTGGATTGTGGGGAGTCCTGTCCGCAGTACGCCCGCCATCCGTGTGCGCTCCGCAAGCGCCGCCACCTCCTGGGCCTTTTGGCTGGTGGGAGGGCTCTTCGGGGCCCTCGGCCAGGCCCGCGGGGCGCGCCGGCGCCCAGCTGGCGCCGGCACCTGCCGCGACCTCGCCGAGCGCCGAGGCCATGTGCGCGGCACCGGTGAACCGGCTCCCCGGGTCGGCGGCGGTGGCACGAAGGAGGAACCGGTGCAGCGGTGCGTGCCGAGCCAGCACCTGGTCGACCTCCTGCGTCGGAAGGGTGTATCGATATGTTGACGTTCGGTGCGGAAAATCGAGTGCCGCGGCGGCCAACAGCCTGCCGAGAGCGTAGAGGTCCGAGCCCACCGACGGGGGGCTCATGGCAAGCTCGGGGGCGTCGAATCCCGCCGTCACGTGGAACGCGCCGAGGTGGCGGCCGGCCGGGCGCAGCGACTGGAGATCGACCAGCGTGACCTCCTCGTCGTTCCAGACCACGTTGCCGGGCGCCAGGTCGCAGAAGAGATAGCCACGCTCGTGGACGTACCGCAGCGCGGACAGCAGGCGCATCGCCCCGGCGATCGCAGCCGGCACGGGCAGCGGCGCACTCGCGACGGCTCCGGCCTCCCGCCGGGAGCGGAGCAGCTGCGACAGCGACGGGCCGGCCACGAACCCCATCACCGCGAAATCCGTGCCGCCGTGGCAGACCTCGCCCAGCATCGGGACGATCGCCGGATGCCGCAGCGGTGGGTCGGGCGGCAGGCGCCGCGGCACACGACAGGCTCCGTGCCGGCCATCCGGGCGTGACCGCGCGCGCCGAAGGCTCTTCAGCACCACCTGCCGCCCCGCACGGCGGGTGCCGTCGGTGACGCCGGTGTGGCTGGTTTCCGGTGCGGCGGCGTCACCGGCGCGTTCGCCGGCCTCACCCAGGTCGACGGCCAGAAACACCCAGCCAGCCGGCCCGGGGCCGCCCGCGGCGAGGCAGTCGACGACGCGGTAGCCGCCGACGACGTCCCCGGCCTGCAGCGGCGGTGAGAAGGAATAAGGCGTCCGGCATCGTGGGCAGAACCCGCTGGCCCGCGACCGCGGGCCGAAGCTCGCCCGACCGGCGACGCGACCGACGGGGCCGGCGCACACCGGGCAGCGGGCGCCAGCCGCGCCGCGCACCGGGGCTGGGCCGGGGCCCGCCCAGGAGAAGCCGCCCACCTGCCCTCCAGACACGTGCCCGCCCATCCCACTGAGGATAGGTAGCAAGTCGCGGATTCGCGGAGCCTCTCGGTGAACTCGTGGGGTCCACCTGTGCATCGAGTGGTCTGGGACCACTCGATCGGGCCGGACGTACCGCGCAACCGGTTTCGCCGACGTCCGACAGCCGTCCGACAGCTGTCAGACAGTCGAAGTCTTTCCCGACGCCCATGTCGATTTCGACGCGGGTGTCGCCGTGGGCAGTGCTGGTCGATGTGGGCATTGGTGATGGTGTCCGCCGCGTGGCGTGACACGGCCGGATACCGTTGGGGTACGGCTGTGTCGCGGCTGGCACCAGGCAGCGCCCGGCACGACCAGATGATCAGTTGGCTCGCGGGGCGGGTCGACGGCCCGAACACGCGAGTTACGAGGTGGTCTGTGATGGCCGGTGGCCAGAGCCGGGGTGGCGGCGGAGTCGCCCGTGGCGGGCAGGGAGGCCGGGCCGCGAAGTCAGGTTCCCACCGCAAGGGTGCGGCGATCGGTAGCGGCGGGCAGCGCCGCAAAGGGCTGCAGGGCAAGGGGGCGACACCACCGGCCGAGCAGCGGACCGGTCATCCGGCGCAGCGCCGTGCCGCCGCCGCCGCTGCGGCCGCCCGGGGCGGAGCAAGGCGTCCGAGTGCGCAGGGCCAGGCGGGGTCGTCGGCCGGCTCCGGCGCCGCCGCCGGCGGGAGCGGCGGTACCGGCGCACACAGCGCGCGGCGCGGCGAGACCGACGAGTTCGTGGTCGGCCGCAACGCGGTGGTCGAGGCGCTGCGGGCAGGGGTGCCGGCGAGCTCCCTGCTGATCGCCGGCGGCCTCGAGTTCGACGAGCGTCTCGCCGACGCCCGCCGCCTCGCCGGCCGTGCCGGGCTCACCGTGGTCGACGTCGGGCGGGTCGAGCTCGACCGGCTCTGCCCGAACGCACCACACCAGGGGCTCGCGCTCTCCGTCCCGCCGTTCGAGTACGCCCATCCGGACGATGTGCTCGCCGCCACCCAGGCCGCGGCGCCCGGTCTGGTCGTCGCGCTCGACGGCGTCACCGACCCGCGCAACCTCGGTGCCGTCGTCCGTTCGGCGGCGGCGTTCGGCGCGAACGGTGTCGTCGTTCCTGAGCGGCGCGCGGCGGGTATGACCGCGGCGGCATGGAAGACGTCCGCGGGCGCGGCGGCGAGGCTGCCCGTCGCCCGAGCAGTGAACCTGACCCGTACCCTGCGCTCGTTCGCCGAGGCCGGCCTGTTCATCGTCGGCCTGGCGGCAGACGGGGAGGTCGACATCGACGATCTCCAGGTTGCCGCGGATCCGCTGGTGCTTGTGGTCGGTTCGGAGGGGCGCGGCCTCTCGCGGCTCGTCGGCGAGTGCTGCGACCTGAAGGTCCGGATCCCGATGGCCGGAGCCATGGAGTCGTTGAACGCCGGGGTCGCCACGGGCATCGCGCTCGCTGAGATCGCGCGCCGTCGTCGCCTGGCGGCGCCCGCCTCCTGACCGGCCCGCCTTCTGACCGGCCTGGCTGTAGGCCAGCCAGCGGTAGCCGTCCTGTCAGCGGTACGCCGGCTGCCCGCCGCAGCCCGCGACGGTCGGCTTCCGCCGTGCGCCATGCTGCCGCGGGGCCCCGCCATGCCGTCATGGGCTGCGGGCTGCGGGCTGGCGGCGCACCATCGGAAGGGAACGCCGATGCGCGAGCGCTGCCGGCCGGGAGGTGTACGCCGTGAACGATGTTGTGACCGGCGGGGGGTGGGAGGCGCCAGCAGGCTCCGGACCGCCCGGGAAGCCAGCAGGCTCCGGGCCGCCCGGGAAGGCTGACGACCGAGCATCCGGTGGGCACCCGGCTGTGGAGGGCCCGGAGACGAGGGATCACAACGACGAGATGAGGCGCGTCCTCGACCTGGCGCGTCGTCATCTGCGGACCGATGTCGCCTGGCTGGCCAGGTTCAGCGGCGACCACCAGGTCATCGATCTCGTCGCGGGCGACGGTGACCTGGTCGAGAGCCTGGTCGGGTACCGGGTCGACAAGGAGCAGACCTACTGCGCCCGGGTGCTGGACGGCCGTCTTCCCGCGGTGGTGCCCGACGCGCGAGCGGACAGCCGTACGGCCAACCTGCCGGTCACGCGTGATCTGGGCATCGGGTCCTATGTCGGCACACCTGTCCATCTGGACAACGGCGAGCTCTACGGCATGCTGTGCGCGCTGGGCACCGAGCCGGACCCGAACCTGGGTGAGCGGGACGTCCGTTTCCTGAGCCTGCTGGCCGACGTCCTCACCGACACGGTGTCCGCGATCCATCGCGGCCACGCCGATGACGATCATGTCCGGTCCGTGATCGGGGAGATCATCGATTCCGGTGGGCCGACAATGGTCTTCCAGGCGATGTTCGACCTGCCGACGCATGGGATCGTCGGTGCGGAGGCGCTGGCGCGCTTCCCGCGGTTCCCATCGCCTGACGGCCTGCGGACCGCGCCGGGAAGTGGGTCCAGCGGCGATCCTGGTGGGCGGCGCGCCGACGGCGTCCTGTCGCCGGCCCAGTGGTTCGAGCAGGCGACGTCGGTCGGCCTGGGCATCGATTTGGAGCTGGCCGCGATCCGTGCGGCCCTGGCGGAGCTGCCGCGCTTCCCACGCGGGCTGGCGCTTTCGGTGAACGCGTCGCCCGCGACCATCGCGTCCGGGCGGCTCACCGAGCTGATCGACGGCCCCAGCGCCGACCAGGTGGTCGTCGAGATCGCCGAGCGCGAGGGCAACCACGAGCTGCCGACGACGCTCGACCGCCTGCTGGAGCTGCGTGACCTTGGGACCCGGATCGCGGTGGACAACGTGGGCGTCGCCTATGCGAGCCTGCGGAGAATGGTGCAGTTCCTGCCGGACGTCGTGAAGATGGACCGCTGGCTTTCGATGAATGTCGGTTCCGACGCGGCCCGGCGGGCGCTGGTCGAGGCGCTTGTCCACTTCAGCCGGCAGATCGGTGCGACGCTGGTCGCCGAGGGTATCGAGACCGCGGACGAGCTGCGGGTGCTGTCCGCCGCCGGTGTGGACCAGGGGCAGGGCGAGTTCCTCAGCCCACCCGGACCGCTGCCACTTCCCGCCCATGGCCGCTGCGTGGCCGTGAAACGCAGCCGACTGGCCGCCACGGCGATGACCTGAGGGTGCAGGAAGATGTGGTAGCTCTGGTTTCTGATGGGTCGGGATAATTGTCCCGGTGTGGTCTTCAGGAATTGTGATGGCTCTGCCGGCTTTTGTCATTGCCAGCGGAGGAGGCGCCCCTGCACAGTGTGGGCGTGAATATCTCGCGAATGAGTGGACGGACTTCCCGGGCGGCCCAGGCGGCCCGGGCGGCCCGCGTGGCACCGCCTCGGCCCGGCCGGACCAGTCGGCGCCGCCGCCGGATCCTGCTGGTTCCGGCGCTGATCAGCGGGTGTGCCTGCCTCGCCGCCTGTCTGGAGTCGGCGGGCGGTCGGGCGCCGGACGGTCAGGACGAGGGATGGGAGATCACGGTCTACTACACGGCGGTGGAGAGCTTTCACGAGGGGACGCCGCCGACCGTGGTCCGCGGCTGCCGCCAGCGGGAATGCTCCTTCGGTACCGATCTGCTCGGCACCTTTCCCGCCGGTTTCGTCCAGGCGGTGCACGACGAGGGGACCGGCCGGATCACCAGTGCGCCACTCGCCGGATCCATGCTCAACTGGTCCTACGACACCGGATTCTGGCTGGACGACATTCCAAGCGATACCGCGGGCCGGGCACTGGTGCCGTTCCGAAGTGCCGCCGCCGATTCCTCCGTGCTGCCGGCCGGCACCACGTTCGTGATCGAGGAATGTGGTGTCGAAGAGGACGGATCCGAGATCGACCCGAGTGCGTGCGAGGCGTTGCGGCGGGCTTCCTGGGAGATCCGTGACGAGTTCACACCCGGGCTCGGTGGTGAACGGCATCTGGACCTGTACATCGGCGAGGAGAACATCCCGGACTTCACCGAGAACAGCCCGCTCTATCTGACCGGAATCGGCGCGAGAATCCGTGTCACGGGGCCGCGGCAATCACAGTAGAACAGCAGGAGGCGCCATAGCGATGGCGGTGGCTGGCCGGCGGGCACGGAAGCCCAGGGGAGCTCCCGTGCCCGCCGACGGTCCAGCGGATCAGAGCCGATCAGCGGACCGACTGACCGGCCGGGGTCAGACCGCGGAGGCGGCGATGAAGGTGTACCCGAGGGCCTTCACGCCCTCGACCGTCTGCCGCAGATAGTCGACCCCCAGATACGGGTGGTAGAACATGCTCGCGAAGCCGTCCCGGACGATCAGGTTGCGGCGCGCCGCGTCGATGAGGTCGGCGGGAAGCCGGGCCGGGTGGTTGTTGAACGCCTCCGGCTCCACGTTGCCGATGTTCTCCGGAATGATGAACGAACCGTGGACGTCGGTGACCGGGTAGGGGAAGAACTGGCCGCCGAACTTCGTGTGGTCGATGGTGCCGCCGGCCAGCTGGTTGCGGAAGTACAGTCCGCGGTCGTAGCGGCGAGGGAACTTCGCCTTCGCCGCGGCGTAGTCAGGTGCGGAGGCCGCGTAGTGCGGGAACTCGAAGACCGTCGGCACCGACAGCCCGGCGGCCGTGAACGCGGCCGCGGACCCGTCCATCCGGCCGGCGGCCCAGCTCTGGCTGTCACCGGGTACGGGGCCGTCGTAGACCACGTTGTCCTGGGCATCGACGTGGGCACGGAAGAACTCGAAGTCGTCGGCGCTCGCACCGGAGTAGGGATTGGCGACGTTCGAGAACTGGTGCGTCCAGCCGTGCATGATCAGGGTTCCGCCGCGCTGGGTCATGTAGCGCAGTGCGGTGACGACGTCCGGGCGTGACGCGAGGGTGTAGTCCTGCGCCACCCCGTTGTTGTAGGTGCCGTTCGCGTCGACGTAGCGCGGGTAGACGGCGACCGAGAACGGAACGTTCACCGAGGAGAGATAGTCGGCGATCGCGCGCAGCTCGGCCGGGTCGGCGTCGGGCCCGACGTCCTCGATGCGTACCAGTGCCCGGTGCCGGGTGGCTGTCTGCGGGGCCAGCGCGTCGAACAGGATGTCGGCGAAGGCGAGATAGCGGTCGGTCATGTCGGCGTAGGCGAACGGGATCTCACCGATGTAGGTCAGGTTGTTCGAACGAAGTGCCCAGGGGAAGCGGGTACCGTTCGCGCGCACCGCCTCGGCCACCACCGTCGCCTTGGCCGGGTCGACGGTGCCGTAGTTCATGATCCCCGCGGCGTTGGTCGCGAGCCTGGTCAGATCGGTTCCCTTGTACCGGACCGCTCCGATCGACGTGGTGTCGAAGCCGGACCAGTTCCAGCCGTAGGTCGTCGCGAAGTTCGGCGCCTGTGCGGTGAGCTGCCAGATGTTGTCGTACATCCACAGCACCGGCCTGGTCCCGGCCAGGACGTCCGTCAGGAAGGCCGTGGGCACCTGCTCGTCGTAGGTCGATCCGATGTAGATCACAGCCGCGTACTGCGCCATCTGGCCGGCCGTGTACGACCTGACGGGCCGGGCCTGCCAGGTGCCGAAACGCGATGCCAGGTTCGCGGCCTGCATGGCGTACTGCTCGCCCAGCCATCCCCAGGTGCCGGTCGTGTCGTAGAGGATCAGCGTGCCCTGACCGGTCGTCGCCGCCGCGGCCAGGGGCGTTGCCGCTGTCGTTGCTGCCGCCGTTGCCGCCGCGGCCGATGACCCGGTTGCCGGCGTGCCTGACGATCCGGTCGCCGTGCCGGCGATGGCGGCGTCGCCGCGGCCGGGGGGCACCGGGCGCGGGGCCCGGCGCGGTGGTGGTGTTCGTGGTGGCGCCGGCGGGGCAGGCAGCGTGCTGAGCCCCTTGCCGCCCGGATGTACCTGTGGGGTCGCGGCCCGGGCGTGGCGGGGTGGATGCGGTGATCCGCCCTTGCCGCCGGCGGGTGCCGCGATGGCCGTGCCGGCTCCCACGGTGAGCGCGAGCAGGCCCGCCGCGGCGGCGGTCGCGGCCCCACGGGTACGCCGCCGGCGCCCGGCCGAGCTTCGCTCCCCGCAGGTGCGGGTGCCGGTGTGAGTGCGGGCGCCGGTGTGGGCGCGGGTGCTGGTGCGGGCCGAGCTCCGTGCGCCGCGGCTGCCGGCGAAAAGCTGTGTCAGGCGGCTCACGCGCCGGCCTCCTCGAGTCGTGCCGAAGCGCCGGCGGCGGTCTGCTCGGCCAGTACCGCGCTGGTTCCCAGCGTGATCACCCCCGAATGCGTCGGTTGGCGGGGAATCCGCAGCGGAATGTCGATGGCGCGGGCACCGGGGACGAAGGGGTCGGGCGCCGGTGTTCCGCACAGGCGGTGCTCGATCGCCGCGACGGCACGGCTCGCGGCCTGCCCGTCGCCGTACGGGTTGACCGCCTCCGCCATGGCCGCGTAGGCGACGGGATCGTCCAGGAGCTGGCCGACGGCGGCGACGATCCGCTCCGTGTCGGTGCCGACGAGGCGGGTGGTGCCCGCGCGCACACCTTCCGGCCGCTCGGTGTTCTCCCGCAGGACCAGCACCGGCTTGCCGAGGCTGGGGGCCTCCTCCTGCACCCCTCCGCTGTCGGTGACGATCACGGTCGCCGCCGCCATGAGGTGCGTGAACGCCGAGTAGTCGACCGGGTCCGCGACCAGCACGTTGGGCAGTCCCGCGATCGGCGGCAGCACGGCTTCCCGGACGGCCGGGTTGCGGTGGACCGGCAGCACGACCAGCAGCTCGGGCCGTTCGGTGGCCAGCCGGGCCAGCGCCGCGCCCACCTGGGCGAGCGGCTCGCCCCAGGACTCGCGGCGGTGCGCGGTGACGAGCACCATCTGACGTCTGCCGACCCCCGCGGGCTCGTCGAGCCTGGCCAGGTGGCGGACCTCGGCGAGCAGCGGGTCGTCGGGTGGTGGCGCCGCCGCCACGTGCAGCAGGGCGTCGATCACCGTGTTGCCGGTGACGAGAACCGACTCGGGACGGATGCCTTCCGCCAGCAGGTTGGCCCGGGCCGACGGGGTCGGTGCCAGGTGAAGCTCCGCCAGCTGGGCGGTCAGCCGCCGGTTGATCTCCTCCGGGAACGGTGACATCGGGTCGTCCGTGCGCAGCCCGGCTTCGAGGTGCACGACGGGCACGCTCTGGTAGAAGGCGGCGAGTGCGCCGGTGAACGCCGTGGTCGTGTCGCCCTGGACCACGACGGCATCCGGCCGCACCTCGGCCATCACGGCCTCAAGGCCGCCGAGCGCACGGGTGGTCACCCCGGACAGGGACTGCCGGTGCTGAAGGATCTCCAGGTCGTAGTCGGGGACCAGCCCGAACAGGTTGTTGACCTGGTCGAGCATCGTCCGGTGCTGCCCGGTGACGGCGAGCACGGGACGCAGCGACCTGGTTCGGCGAAGCTCGTGGACCACTGGCGCCATCTTGATCGCCTCGGGTCTCGTGCCGTATACGAGCAGCACCGTGTGACCGGTGGAGCGGTCGGCCACGATGAACCTCCCATACTTGATCTTCTATCGGTGGGTCGACTGTTGGTTGCTGGGACTGGCTGGTTGGTGCGGTGTCGCACCGGAGCGCCGGGCAGCTCGAGGCCGCCGGACGACCCGGTCGAATCAGGACGGCTGCCCGTCGGGCGGCCGTAGCTCGCGCGCGGCGGTTCGGCGGAACTCGACGACGGCGTCCTCGCAGTACAGGCCGATCGAGCCGGCGAGATACGGGCGCTCGGTGTCCTGCATCCGCACGGTCGGGACGCCGTCCACCGACACCGCCATCGAGTCCCCGGCGTGGACCACGTCGACGGTGTGCCAGCTGCCCAGCGTGCCGCGCGGTGATGGTCCGCTCGCCAGGAACCGCTGACCGCCGGGATAGGCGGGGTCCTGCTTGCTGAGCTCCCAGCCGTTCGGTTTCAACACGAAGGCGTAGAAGTGCTGCGGGTCGGTGTAGTTCCACAGCACCCAGCCGACCTCCCAGGGGGCCGGCGAGTCCTGGCGCAGCTGCTGGACGGTGCGGATCTGCGTGGAGAAGCGCACGTTGCGGTACGTCTCGGCACTGACGACGAGGCCGGCATGGGTGTGGTCGGGACCCTCCGCCGCCCGCGGGGAGAGCGTGATGACCAGGCCGTCGTCCGCCGCGTGCGCGGTCGTGTGCCCGTAGCCGTCGAAGATCGCGAGCCAGGGGCCGTGCGCCGATCCGTCCCGCCAGCGGGTGGGGCGTCCGTCCGAGCTGAGCTGGATGATCGCCCACACCCCGGACATCGCGGCGATGGCTCCCAGCAGCAGCAGGAGCAGGATCTGGAAAGGATGCCGGTGCCTGGCTGGCCGCTCCGCCCGGCCGACCAGAACGCGATCATTCCGCTGGTAGGGGTGATGCCCACTGCTCACCCTCGGTGTCCGTCCGAGGCTGCGGGCATCGGCGTGCGGGTGTCGGCACGGGGCGGCTCGGGTGTGCGGGCGGTCTTGTGCCAGCTGGTGCGGCGACCGACGACCCGGGCGAGTGCCCACCAGCCGGCCACGAACCACACCAGCGCATACAGCATGTAAAGGTGCACATAACCGGCCAGCCGCAGCATGCCGACACCGGTCAGCGGCTCACGTGACCGGTAGATCAGCCCGCAGACCAACGCCGGGCCCGCGGCCATCAGGTACGCACCGAGGAAGTAGCGCGCGTCCGGCGCGGGGCCGCCGGCGAACCAGCTCGTGAGCACCGCCACCGTGCTCAGCACGAAGGCGGCGGTCAGCAGCGACGCCAGCAGGATCAGCAGCGGGCTGGACAGATGGAAGAGCATGTCCGGCAGGGCCCGTGCCCGCGCCTGGCGCAGCACCCTGGGCATCAGCGTCCAGGACTGCAGATGGCCCTGGAACCAGCGGGAACGTTGCCGAAGCAGCCGGCCCAGCCGGATGACACCCTGCTGATGGACGTCGGCCTGCGGGCAGAACTGGTTGCGCCAGCCGGCGAGCAGCAGGCGCACGCCGAGATCGAGATCCTCGGTGAGGCTGTGCGACCACGGGGATCCTCCCAGCGACCGCAGGGCCGACAGCCGGACGAACTGGCCGTTGCCACCGAGGCCCACGTTGTCGAGCTGGCCCCGGCCGCGCTGGAAGACATCCGTGTAGATGACGAACTCCATGTCCTGCAGCCGGGCCAGCAGGCTGGTGCCCCGGTTGTTGATGCGGACGCCGGTCTGCACCCCGGCGGTTCGGGGGTCGGCGAAGTACGGGGCGACGGCCTCCACCGTGTGTGGGTCGAGGCGCCCGTCCGCGTCGACCACGGCGATGATCACGTCGCTGGGGTCGCGGGCGAGGATCTCCGCACGGGTCGCCAGATCCCCCATCGCCGCGTTGAGCGCGGCGCCCTTTCCCTTGCGGGCATGCGGTGGCGTGCGGCGCAGCAGCCACACCCTGTCGTCGGGCACATCGAGCACCAGCTGGGACGTCCGGTCGTCGGAGCCGTCGTCTACGACGAGGACCCGCCGGTTGGCGGCGGGGGACTGCAGGAGCCGTGCCAGGCTCGGCCCGATCACGGCCTCCTCGTTGAGGCACGGCATCACGAAGACGAAGAAGAGGCCGTCGGGTGGCGTTCCGGTCCAGGCGCGATGGACCCGGGCGAGCACCAGCATCACGCAGAGGTAGAGCATGCCCAGGATGATCATGACGGCGGCGAGCAGCCGGGCGCCGCCGCCGTCGGGGTCCAGCAGGTTCACGCGGCAGCGTCGGGGCCAGGCCGGGACGGCCGCCTACCCACCCGCAGCAGGAGGGCGACCAGGACTCCGAGCAGGCCTGTGCACGCGTACAACAGGAAGCCCAGCCCCACCACGCCCGTCAGCAGGCCCGAGAGCAGATCGAGCACGGCGGTCGCATGGTCGGTCGACGCCTGGTGGGTGATCGGGACAGCCGCGTCACCCGCTCCGGCCTGGAACGGGTGAACGGGACCAAGCCCCGGGCGGGCCAGTGCCGCGCCTGGGGGCAGGGTGACGTACATGGATCCTCCGAGCGAGTTCAGGCCCACCGCGCCGGGGTTTGGGCAGGCCGCGGCACGGCGGTGAGGTGGCCGTTGGTCGCGGACCAGCGGCGTCCCATGCCGTGGCTCGGCGAGCCATGGCATGGGCGTGGCGGAGCTGTTCCTCGGCAGGCCGTGACGGGGCGCCTTGGAACAGACCTCGGAAGCAACTGCCGCGGAGCAGGCTGGAACCGGCGGACCTGGGTTTCGCGGCAAAAGGACCTGCCGGGCCCAGGGTCGCGGATGACGGCGGCCAGCGTGCGTTGCCGGCAGGATTAGCCCGGTACGGAGACCTGGGCTGAGGTGGCCGTGCGTGCGATCAGGTTCTCACTGATCCYTTTCCGTCTCACGATGCATGATCAGGTGTGCCGCAGGCCCGAGTCGACGATGGAAAGGACTCACAGTTCCCGGTTCTCGGAAAGATGTGTGGGTGGCCGCCAGGGATGCGCGGCCCGATGACCTGGACTGGTGGTGGCTCTCAGCATTCAGTGGCTCGGCGCGATAATCTCGTCCGTGGTATGACGATTGCCGTGCCTGACATCGGCTCCCGCCCGCGGAGCTCTCTGGCAGGAGGTATCGCCGTGCCAGGAGGCAACGCCGGGGCGGGCGGTTATCGCCGGGCTGTGTGGGCGGCGAGGATGGCTGATGCGGCGCCAGGCGGCCGGCTCGATGGAGCGGCTGCGGCCTGCGCACCACGCGATGCGACCCTTCTGACCTGCGCCGCCGCGGCGCAGACGGGTCCTGCGGGCGTGACCGGCGTGACGTCGCCGGGATATTTTTGCCGCCCGTCGGCTTTTGCTTGCTCAGATCTTCCCCCCCATGGAGCCGTGCCTCCCCGGGACTGCAGGGCGGTCGACTGTGGACGACGGCCTGCGGTCTCGCTGAATCCTTAGTGGATCAGGGCGGGAGGGCGCCCCGTGCCTTGCGTGTTCGACTTCATTCTTGCACGTTGTGCGACCGCAGTGGTGGAGGTACTCGACTTTTCTTGTCGGCACCACTCGCATGACACGATGTGGTCTCGTGAGATTCAAATCTGATGAATATAGATAATTTTAGATGGGTGCTTCTGCTGGGTATTCCTGGTGTCGGCCCGGTCGGTCCTCGGTGGCGCCTGGCCAGTTCTGGGCCCAGCCCTCTCGGCGCCCGGTAGAACTTCAGGCGCCACAGCATGAACGGCATTGCGATCGGGCTGGATCGGTATTCCCCGGTCGTGGGTGACCGGGGCCGGTGGCCACGCGGGCCGGGTTGGGCGGGGCTGCCGCGCCGGCTGCTCCCAACCCGGCATCCGGGGGGCATCGGGAGCATTCCGTCGCCGCGCGACCCGGCTCCGTGGGCGCCCGCGGCGACGCCCTGGGCCGGGTCGCCATGAACCGTGGTCCCGTGATCTCGGATCACGGCGGAGCGGACGTCGCCCGCTCCGCCGGAATGAACCCCGGATGCCGTGACTGTTCACCGGGAGGTGCACGGCGAGGGGTGTTGAATCGGAGTGTTTCCATAGTGAAGTGTCGCCGGCGGTTATCGGTCGACTCTTGACGAGGGCCGGGAACCACGCTTCTCTGCGTTCCGGGGGGCGAACCGGACGCGGCTCGCCACCCCCTGCCATTCCGGCGGACCTGCCAGCGCAACGCTGGTCAGCGCGCGGCGCCGTCGACCCGCCCGGGGCGAGTTCGCCGTGCCGCCCGATCGAAAGGAGCGCCCGTGACCGGTCCCGTCGACGCGGGCGCCGGAGCCGGCGCGAGCATGGAGACCGGCGGGAGCAGAGGTGTCGGCGGGAGCAGAGGTGTCGGCGGAAGCGTGGATGCCGGCGGGAGCGTGGGCCTGGGCACGGGTGCCGGTGTGCGCGTGCACGCTGACGGCGCTGAGCGTGCGGGCACCGGCGCGGCCGGGCGCGCGGGCACCGGCGCGGCCGCGGAGCCAGTCCTGGCGCTGGACGTCCGTTCCTGGCGGCGCGTGCTGTTCCTGCTTCTGGATCTTCCGCTGGGGCTGGTCGGGTTCGTCTTCGTCGTCACGTGGTTCTCCCTCGCGCTGGGCCTGGCCATCACCGTCATCGGCCTGCCGTTGCTCCGCATCGGGCTGGTCGTCACCCGCGCGCTCGGCACGGTCGAGCGGGCGCGCGCCCGGGTGCTGCTGGGGCTGCACATCCCGGCGGCGTCCCGGCCGGCGCCACCGCCGCCCGGCTCGATGGCGCGACTGTGGTCCGCGCTGGCGGATCCGGTCGGCTGGCGGCATGTTCTGTACTTCTTCGTCCGCCTGCCCTGGGCGATCATCACGTTCGTCGTGACGCTGGTGTTGCTTCTGGTCGCCTGGCCGGTGCTGCCGGTGGTGACACGGGCCCTCGGCGCCGTGGACAAGGCCATGATCTCCGCGCTGCTGTCGCCGTCCGACCGGATGGAACGCCGGATCCGGGAGCTGGAGGCGGGGCGGGGCACCGTCGTCGACACGGCTGCCGCCGATCTGCGCCGCATCGAGCGAGACCTGCACGACGGCGCGCAGGCACGGCTGGTCGCACTCGCCATGGGGCTGGGGATGGCGCGGGAGAAGCTCGCGGAGGACCCCGAGGCCGCGGCGACGATGGTCGAGCAGGCCCATGACGAGGTGAAGCTGGCACTGCGCGAGCTGCGGGATCTCGCCCGCGGGATCCACCCCGCGATCCTGACCGACCGCGGCCTGCCGGCGGCGGTTGCCTCGCTCGGCGCGCGGTGCACCGTTCCGGTGCAGGTCACGGTCGAGTTGGCGCGGCGGCCGGCCCCGGCGATCGAGGGCATCGTCTACTTCACCGCGGCGGAGCTGGTCACGAACATCAGCAAGCACAGCCAGGCGGTCTCCGCGGCTCTCGACCTGAACCGGGTCGGGGGCCGGCTGCGGCTGGTGGTGACCGACGACGGCCGGGGCGGGGCACGGGTCGGCTCCGGGAGCGGGCTCGCGGGGCTGGCGGAACGACTGGGCGCGATCGATGGCACCCTGCTCGTGCACAGCCCGGACGGTGGGCCGACGCGTGTCGAGGCGACGGTGCCCTGGCGGGATCGGGAACCGTCGGGGCGATAAGCCGCCGCACGACCCCCGGCCGGCCGAATTCGAATCTCTTTCCGGCCGCTCCGGCGGGCCCCGAAAAGCCCGCCGCCGGGACGGCCGGTGATTACTGCCGGGGCACCAGAAGGCGGGCGAGTAACGATCGAGTTACCGGCCGGTGCACGGACCGGGCTGTGTGACGCGGCCCGCCGCGGCCGTCCGCAACCTTTTGACGTGGGCGGACGTCCACCCACTGAGCCCCGATGTGCTGGCGTTGGCGACCGTTGGAGCCATGGTCGCGCAAGCGGGATTCGGAACAGATCTGCCTTTGAATACACCATGCAAGACCATGACAACGCAAATGATCGATCATCTTTGCGTGCACGTTGTGGTGTTGCGGGAATCTCCCGGCAATTTCCCGCGAAGCCATTGAAGAGTCCTCGGAGCTGTTATAGCTTGCCGTAACCAGTCGTAATCGGTGCGTCAGTGCAGTGTCGTGTCTGGCGCGTGCCGCAATTTCCGGTAAATCCAGCGGAGTGTTTCCGGGACGTGTCTGGAATGTTCGTTGCCGGTGCCGCCAGGAGACGGGAAGGGGTGTAGATGCGCCTGTCCGAACTCGGATTCGATGGACTGGATGAATTCTCAGACGAGGTGTGGCGGGCGGTGGCACGCCACCCCTACAGCGGGGTCGACCTGCTGGCCGAATGGCTGCGCCGGCCGGAGCCGATCGTCCAGGCGGAGATGGAGCGGCTGGTAGAGGCCGGTCTCGTCCGTCAGGTCGGGCACCAGTGGGAGCCTCAGGATCCGGCGCGCGTGTTGCAGGCACGGCACGCGGTGCGTGAGGCGGCGCTGGTGGCCGAACGAGCCCGAATGGCGGATGAACGGGCTCAGCTCTACCGTTCGGGGCTCTTCGGGGACTACGTCGCCGGCCGCCGCAGAGCGGGGACGAATGCCGGCATCCAGGTTCTCGCCCGCGATGAGATCTTCCCGCGAATGGCCGAGCTCACCGGAAAGTCCACGCAGTCCATCCGATTTCTGCTCAGTGGTCCACCGCCGCCCGGCCTCGGTGGGGACGTCCCGGATCTGCTGGTCCCGGCCGCGGGCCGGGGAGTGCACATCGCCAGCGTCTGGACGCCCGGTGCGGTCACGGTGGCCAGGCGGCGAAACGCCGGGCGGCGGCTGCCGCCCATCGGTCAGGTGTATGTGGCCCCCGCGTTGCCGATGCGGGCGATCGTCTGGGACGCCACCGCTGCCCTGGTTCCCGTGCGGGACGACGATCTCGACGACGGGGCGTTCGCGGTCGTCGCGCCGACGCTCGTCCTGGCGGTCGCCGACATGGTGACCCGCACCCAGCGGGCGGCCGCTGTCCGCGGCAGTGCGGAGGTGGTCGTCGACGAACCGGCGACGATGCGCCGCCAGCGAGCACTGCTGCGCCTGCTCGACATGGGTCTGGACGACAGCCGGGCGGCCCGGGAGCTGGGGGTCTCCGATCGCACCGTGAAGCGTGACGTGGCCGAGCTGTGCCAGCGCTTCGGCGTCCTGAGCAGGTTCCAGCTCGGTGCCGCCGCCGCCCGGTCCGGATATCTGTCCAGGGGCGGCCGGGGCGCGGAGCAGGGTGGCGCCGCTGTCCCGCCAGCCGTGGGCGTCCCGTCAGGCGTCCCGTCAGCCGTTCCTTCGGCCGTTCCGCCAGCCGCGCCGCCGGCCGCTGGGATCCCGTCGACGGTCCCTGCCGCCGGCAGTCGAACGGTTGGAATGGCATGAACAGGACACGGCGTCCCTTAAGCGTCACATGATTACTCTTCCGGTCAACCGTCAACCACGACTACCGTCCTGCTCGCCGACGGGATCGAGATAGCTGCTCAGAGTTGCTCCGGCGTGGTGGATGTACTCGGCACGCGGCCGTGGAGCCACCCAGAGCGCTGACGGCTGGGCGTGGCGTGTCCCCTCCCTGCCACGCCCCGGTCCCGTCGGGTGACTTGACGTCCGGCGGACCCCGCGTCCCGACGAGAGGTGGCGGAGTGCGGAACTGGCCCATTCGCTACAAGATCACCGTGGTGCTGCTCCTGCCACTGCTTGCTCTGGTCGGCTTCGGTGGCTGGGTCGTCTCCGGTCAGCTCGCCGCGCAGCGGGCGAGCGAGCAGACGCGCACGGCGGCCCGGTTCCTCATCCACGTCAACGATCTTGTGTACTCCCTGCAGACGGAGCGGTACGCCGTCTCCAGCCTGGTGGGCTCCGGGTACCGGGAACGCGACTTCGCGGTCCGTTCGACGAACGCGCGAGGCCCCGTCGACGAGGCGCTCACGACCGTCACGAAGACCGCCGCGGAGCTGCCCGCCGGCCCGCGCAACCAGGTCCGGGACGCGGTCGCCGCGGCCCAGGGCCAGATGGGGGGCCTGGCGACCGTGCGGGCCGGGGTCGACGCGCAGACCCTGCAACCCGGGCCAGGGACCGTCACCTACAACCAGATGATCTCCGGCTGGCTGGACGTCGGCGCCGCCATGGTCGGCATCGGCAGCGAGGACACGGACGTCGTGCGGGTCGCGACCGCGCTGTCCGCGATCTCCCGGGTGGGTGAGTCGATCAGCCAGCAGTACGGGTACGTCTCGTCGGCGGCCGTGCTCGGTACCGCGGTGCCCGACAGCGTCACCCGGGTCCAGTCGGCGATCGGTACGGAGACCGCCTGGATGACCCAGTTCCGGCTGTCCGCCACCGCAGCCGAGGTGGCCCTCTACGACAAGCTGGTCGGCCCCACCCAGGCGGCGGTGACCGAGCTGCGCGACAAGGTGCTGCACGGCCAGCGGATCGACTTCAGCGCCTGGGCGGCGGCGAGCGGGGCGAAGTCCGAGCAGGTCCGCGCGGTCCAGCGGCAGGTCGTCGAGGAGCTGGAACATCGCAGCGGGACGCTGGCCGACGCGGCGCTGCGCCAGGCCGCGCTGTCCGGCCTGCTCGCGGCCGGTGTCCTCGCGTTGTCTGTCGCGGTGTCCGTCGGTGTCGCCAGCCGGATCGTCGGCGGGCTGCGTAACCTGCGCACCGGTGCGCTCGACGTCGCCCAGCGCCGACTGCCGGAGGTCACCTCGAAGCTACGGCAGGGCCAGCCCGTGGACCTTGAGGCCGAGCCCGCAGCCTTCCCGACCGCCGGCGGCGACGAGATCGGTGACGTCGCGCGCGCCTTCAACGTCACCTACTCGTCGGCCGTCACGGCGGCCTACGAGGTCGCCGAGGGCCGCAGCGTCGGCGCCATCCTGCAGACGCTGGCGCGGCGCACCCAGGGCCTCATCCAGCGCCAGCTCCGGCTGATCGACGAGCTGGAGCGCGACCAGCAGGACGGCGAGATCCTGACCAAGCTGTTCGGCGTCGACCACCAGGCCACCAGAATGCGGCGGCTGGCCGAAAGCCTCATCGTGCTGTCCGGCGGCCAGCCGGGACGCACCTTCCGCGGCCCGGTCCGGCTGGTCCAGGTGCTGCGGGCGGCGGTCAGCGAGGTCGAGGACTACACCCGGGTCCATGTGCACCTGCCGACGTCCGATGTCGAGATCGTCGGCTCCGCCGTCGGTGACCTCACCCACATGCTCGCCGAGCTCATCGAGAACGCCACCGCCTTCTCCCCGCCCGACACGCCGGTGACGGTGCAGGCCAGCCGGGTCGGCCAGGGCTGGACGGTGGAGATCGAGGACCGCGGGGTCGGCCTCGACGACGAGATGTACGCCGCGACCAACCACCGCATGGCGAACCCGCCGCCGTTCGAGGCCTCGACGCACGGCAGCCAGATCGGCCTGTTCGTCGTCGCGCGCCTCGCCGCCCGGCACCGGATCGCGGTGCGTTTCAAGCCCAGCGTCTACGGCGGTGTGCACGTGGTCACGATCATTCCCGCGGGTCTCATCCACACCGAGGTCGCCCACCAGACCGCGATGCTTCCGGCGGGCCGGGCGGGCGGCACCGGTAACACCGGTGGTACCGGTGGTGGTCCCGACGATCCGGGGCGGCGCAGGCCGGAGCTGGGCCCTGGGGGCGGTCCCGGTGGGGATCGCGGCACCGGTGGCGGCCGGCATGCGCCCACCGAGGAGTTCGCCCTGCCCGTCGGGACGGGAACGGCGCCCCACCCGGTCGGCGCGCGGGCCGGCAGCGGCATCGGTGTCGATCTGACCGGCGACGCGGACGGCCGTTCGAGCCGCTCCGGGGACACCGTCCGCGTGGGCCGGGGCGGTGACAACGGGCACGGCGACGGCTATGGACGTCCCGACGGGTTCGGGGCGGACGTGCGCCTCGGCGGGTTCACCGAGGCGACCCACGGGGCGCACGCCGCTCACAGCGATCACGGGGCCAACGGGGCCGGCGAGGCAGGCATGTACGGCACCCGCGACTTCGCCGAGGGCGCTCGGGGCTCGGCCGGTTCCGGTGCGGCCGCCCGGTCCGGTGCGGCGCCCGGTTTCGACCCGCTCGCGGCGGGGGCCGGCGCACCGCTGGGCTCCGGGGGACCGGGCGGGCACGGCGGTAGTAGCGGGTATGGCGGCAGTGGCGGGTATGGCGGCCAGGACGGATACGGCAGGCACGACGGAAACGGCAGGCCGGGCGGTTACAGCGGCCAAGACGGCGGTGGCAGCAGCGGCGGCAGTGGCGGCAGTGGCGGCGGCGGCCGGCGCGGCGGGTACGGCGAGTACAGCGGATACAGCGGTTCGAGGGTGCCACCGGACGACGTCCGGCCGGTGCGCCTGGATCCGGACCTGGACCCGTCCTCGCGTCGCGGCAGCGAAGGACGTCCGCCCGGCTTGGCTGCCCACAGCGCCATGGACCTGGCCGACAGCGGCGTCTTCGACCCCCTGTTCGGACCGCTGCGGGGCAGCGACGGCGCGGCCGCGACCGTGCCGGGCGGCACGGGCGGTGCGGGCGGCACCGGGGGCCATCCACGGCTTGAGGATCTGCCGCGCCGCCGCCGCGGGGCCCATCTCGCCGAGAGCCTGCGCTCCGAACCCGATGTGGAGCAGCCGGCCCGCCGCACCGCCCGCCCGCCCGACCCCGAGGCCGCCCGCGCGCTCGCCCAGGGCTTCACCAGCGCATTCGAACGCGGAATGCGTGACGCCGACGACCTCGACGGGAGATAAGCGATGCACCGACAGCCCGACCTCTCCTTTCTGCTCGATCGCCTGCGCGAGACCGTTCCCGACATCCTGTGCGCGGTTGTCCTGTCCGCGGACGGACTGCTGCTCGCCACGTCGAGCGGGATCGAACGCACGGCGGCCGACCAGCTCGCCGCGGTCGCGTCCGGCTTCGACGCACTGGCCCGCGGTGCCGCTCGCCAGCACGGCTGGGGCCAGGTCAACAAGACGATGGTCGACATGGAGAACGGCTACCTGTTCATCACCGCTGTCGGCCACAGCGCCTGCCTCGCCGTCTCCAGCACCGCCGACGCCGACGTCGGCCAGATCGCCTACGAGATGGCGCACCTGGTCAGCAGGGCCGGCCGGTTCCTGACCCCGGAGCTTCGCAGCCAGATGCGGGCGGCCCTGCCGTCCTGAGTCGACCTGGACCGCGTGCAAGCGGGGGAGGGAGGTAGACGGTGCCCGAGGACTGGTCCGGGTCGCCGGCACCGGGCGAGCACTGGGACGACGCAGAGGCGTTCGTCCGCCCCTACGCGGTGACCCGAGGACGCACGACGCCGGCGGTGCCGCTGGAGCTCGTCGCGCTCGTCGCGACCACCGACGGCGGCATGGCGGCGATCCGGCGGCGCGGCCGGCTCGCGCCCGAGGAACACGACATCGCGATCCTGTGCATGCGAATTCACTCGATCGCCGAGATCTCCGCCCGTCTGAAACTGCCGTTGATGGTGGTGCGGGTACTCATCGACGACATGGCGCGGGGCGGAATGGTCTCCGTCCACCGCCCCGAACATCCTGATCGACCCAGCCCGGAGCTCCTACGGAGGGTTCTGCATGGTCTCACCACTCTCTAGACGCGCACCCACCGCGGTGAAGGTGCTCGTCGCCGGTGGCTTCGGAGTTGGCAAGACGACGTTCGTCGGGTCGGTGAGCGAGATCGAGCCGCTCACCACCGAGGCGGCGATGACCAGCGCCAGCGTCGGCGTCGACGACACCAGCGCGGTGAACAGGAAGACGACCACCACCGTGGCCATGGACTTCGGTCGCCTCACGCTCAGCAACAACATCATCCTGTATCTGTTCGGTACTCCCGGCCAGGACCGGTTCTGGTTCATGTGGGACGAGCTCGTCCGGGGCGCGATCGGCGCGGTGGTGCTGGTCGACACCCGCCGCATGGCCGACTCGTTCCCCGCCATCGACTTCTTCGAGAACCGCCAGGTGCCGTTCCTGGTCGCGGTCAACCGCTTCGAGGCGAACTCCCATGAATACCCGCTCCCGATGGTCCGTGATGCCGCCGACCTCGCTCCGCACCGGCCGGTGATGTACTGCGACGCCCGGCGCCCGGACAGCGCGCAGACGACGCTCGTCCATCTCGTGCGCCATGCCCTGGAACTTGCCCTTACCGGAGAACCACTGGATGGTCCGTGACCGGCCGGGCTCGGCGGTGACGATCAGCTCGGGGGGATCTCAGGAGGCCGTGATGTCAAGCCACAACCTCGACCTGCCCCGGCCGCGTGGCCGAGTGCCCGGAATCGAGATGGAGGTCTATGTCGRCTGGGAGGACCAGATCGAGGTCGAGGACCCGCCGAACAGCCGGCGCCCCGCGGTCATGGTGCGCATGCCGGCCTATGTAGCCGGCGGGCTCTCCCACGAGCTGCACAGCCTGGAGACGATCCGCGGCGCGATCGGCGGTGACTGCAGCGAATGGGCCCAGGTGGCTCGGGCGCTGCTGGCCGCGGCCCGGATGGCGGCCGGCTCGGACCGGCATCCCGAGCTGGCCGATCTGCCGGCGGCGCCGTTCGCGGCCGGCCCGGACCGGCATCCCGAGCTCGCCGACCTTGCCGACCTCGCCGATCGGCCGCCGACGCCGTTCGCGGCCGGCTACCAGCGGATGGTGCCGGTGGACGGGCCTGTTCCCGGAGAATGCGCGTGACTCTGCTGCTGTTGACGGCCGAGGCCGGGACGGTGTTCGGCGTGACGGTCTGGGTGCTGCTCCGGATCTGGGCCCGAACGCGGGACATCAGCCTGGCCGACGTCGACTTCTACGACCCGCTGGCAGAAACCGGCCACCCGTTGGCAGGAACCGGCCAGGAATGCGGAACCGGCATGATTCCCGCCGCAATCACCACCACCTTCAGTGAACCCGCCGGCAGTCGGCGCCCCGGTAGTACCGACACGGCGGCGGACGGATCGGGTCAAGTGGGGCGAATAAGACTGCCGCGAAGTCCGTCGGCCGGTCCGTGGGTGATGGACGAGAACGGCGTGGCGGGATTTGCGCGTTCTCCGCTCGGCGCGGTCATCGGCGCTGTGAACATCGCCTTCCAGGTCATAGGCATGGACGGCGTGATCACCACCTGTCGGCGGATCGCCACCCAGCAACAGGGCGCTGACCTGCGTGAATGTTCCATGGATGAGCCCAGGAGGGGTTCCGGTCACTGGCCGGCGGCCGAGTCCGGTTCAGGAACCGATCCGCGTCGGCGGGGCAACCAGGTGAACGACTCCGACCGTAAAGAGGATCACGGGTCGACCGGGCGAGCGGTCGGCAATCTTACCCGCCGCACCTATGAGCAAATTGAGATCACCGGATGGAAGCTTGAGAGCTATTCATCAGGGAACGCGACGGTACGGTATGTTCTCACCCGGTTCGGGGGCGGCGATGACGTCGTCTCGGTGACGATGCGGGTCGAGGTGAACTGGGCCGATGGCGACTGGCGGGTCGTCGCTCCGCCTACGGGGGAGTGGTTCGACGCGTTCAGTGCGGACGGCGATATGTCCGGTTTCATTCTCTTTCCCGCACACGTTACGTCGCTGTCGTCGCCGCGCCGCTGACAGGCGGGTCCTGCCAGCCGTGGAGTCGGGGGTTCGTGCCCGCACAGGCCGACACGAACCCCCAACACCACGGACGGGGGGCTGGAGTCCCACATCTGTCGCGGGGTGCGAACGCGTGCATGGCGCCGCCTGAGCGTGCACGTCTGAAAGCCCCCGACATCTTCGCGCCAGGTCCGGGTGTTCAGGCGCCTCGATGCTGACGGCAACAAAGGAGCACATGAATGTTGAGATCGTCCGTCCGCCGCGCTTCCGCGCGCGCGACGCTGATCCTCGCGGCGCTGGCGAGCATGCTCGCCCTGACGGTCGGCGCGGCGCCGGTGGCTGGGGCGTCCGCTTCGGTGTACTACCTGCCGGTCGGCTGCTGGTCGGGCACCGCCACCACGGCCCTCGGCGCGACCGAGTCGGTTGAGTCGCACTTCTACCTGAACGGCAAGTTCGAGGTCTCCACACCCACCGGCGACTTCACGGGCAGCTGGAAGTCCACTGGCCCGCGCACCTTCACCTACGGGTTCGTCCGGACCCTGCCCGGCCCCGGCGGCGTGGTGATCGGCACCATCGACATCAAGCACTCGGCCACCTTCACCGCGTGGAACACGTACACCTCCACCGGGACGGCCACTGCCTACGACCTGAACGGCAACGTCCTGTTCTCCGGCCCGGTCAGCTCCACCGGAACGCGCACCTTCTAAGCGGCACCACGCACCCGGCGGCCGCACTGGCCGCGACGAGCAGCCCGACCGGCCGCATCCGACCCAACGGCGAGACCCGCCGATCCGGCCGGACGCGTCAACCGGATCGGTCGACCAGAGCGGTCGGTCGGGCCTCAGGTGCCCGCGATGCCAGACAGTCACAACACCCAGGAGCCCCGGTCCGCCGAACTCCCGGATTGATGCGCTTTCCTCCCCTACTGTGATCTTCGGTGGGAGGGGGAAAATTCATGAATCACGCCGCTCTGTTCTCCGCGGTGTTCATCGCGTTATTTGTCGGTCATCACCTTGGTGACCACGTCGCGCAGACCGACTGGCAGGCAGCCCGCAAGCACGGATCCGGCTGGGCCGCCGCCCGGGCGATGATCGGCCATCTGTTCAACTATCACCTGTGTATCTGCGCCGCGCTGCTCGGGCTCGTCGTGATCGACGTCCCGCTGCGGCCGGCGGGCATCGTGGTGGCGCTGATCTGGTCCGTCCTCACGCATGGATTCATCGACCGCCGGTGGCCGGTACGCGTGCTGCTCCAGCGAGGGCGGTCACCCCTTTTCGCCAAGAGCACCAGCAGTGGCGTGAACGGAATCTACCTCGCTGACCAGTCGCTGCATATCGGCTGCCTGTTCGTCGGAGCGCTGCTGGTGTCCGCGCTGAGCTGAGCCGATTTCAGGAATCCCGGCCTTTGGCGCCGATGAAGAGATGGTATTCCCCGACGACCCCGTCGCCCGGCGCCGGGGGCATGACCTGGCCGAAAGCCGCCTGGCCGCAGGTGAGGCGCTGCAGCACCGCCGAGGTCACGATTTTCGTGCCTGGGGAGAGCGCCTGCAGTGTGCGGCAGGTACTGCTCACCAGCGGCCCGGCCAGCCCGAAATCCGGAACGAACAGATCGCCGTGCGCGATGACGGCGCTGAAGGCGAACGGCGGCTGTCCGGCCTCGTCGGCCCCGTCGGCATCGTCAGGTTGGTCGGCCTCGTCAGGTTGGTTGGTCCGCGCCGTGGTCGGCGGATCTGCCGGTAGGCGGGAGAGCCGGTCGAGTGCGATGAGAAAGGCCGCGGCGTCGTCCGCGTTGTCGTGGGTCGCGAGGATGTTGTCGCCGGCGACGGAACGCAGCCGGCCGTGGGTCGTGCCCAGCGCCTCATGGTGAAGCTCGACCCAACGATGGAGCCGTTCGTTCAGCGTGGTCAGGGACACACGGGCGGCGAGGGCGTTCAGGCCGACCAGGTCGGTGACGGTGAGGAACGCGTTGCGCTCTATGCCGCGGTAGCGGTCCGCGAGGAGGCGGTGCACCTGCACCGGCCGGGGAATCCCGTTGAGAGCCAGTTCCCCGACGAGGTCGAAGCCGAACTCCGCCGACTTGGCCGCGTCCCGCGTGGTCGACGTCACGTACACCTCGTTCGTGGGTACGTGCTTCTCCATCCGCGCGGGCACGACGACGCCCTCGCCCAGCAGGTCGTTCTCGAATCTGATCGTGTCGCAGGTGTGGATCGCGACCCGGCAGCCCTCCACCCAGTCGCCGATCGGCAGACGCGGGCCGGAAATGAACAGGTTGACGATCTGTGCCGCCGCGTGCAGCGAATCGGTGGCGGAGCGGAAAGCTGTCAGATATCCGTCACCGGTGAACTTGATGATCTCGCCGCCGAGCTCCTCCACGATCCTCCGAATCGGCAGGACCGCCTCGGTCATCATTTCGGTCATACGAACCCGTGGAACGGAGGCCATGGCCCGGGTGGAGCCCACCAGATCCACGACCAGCACGGTCGTGGTTTCCATTCTCACTATGCCGCCTGCCTTCCCGAGACCCGCCGCCGCCGCGGGCACGGCCGGAATCATAGCGGCGTGCAACGGCCAGCCATGGCGGATTCGAGGGAGAACCCGCGGGGCTTCACGGGGTATCCACCCTGGCCTACGTAACCGGCCGCGGTGCGCCCGCGGTCCGGTGCAAACTGTGCTAGCCCACTTCGGCCGGGACCCGCACCGGGCCGCAGGCCCTTCCCCTGGTCAGCGTCAGGACCGTTCTCGTGGTCGTCCAGTCCGGGTGATCGGGTGACCCCGGTCCGCGCGAATCGGCCCGTATGCGTGCCACGGCGACCGGCCGCATATGCCGTTATTCCGGGTTGCTGCCGGGTATGTCCATTTTCTGGGAGGGCGGGGAGAACGAGACGAGGGCCTGTGGTTCTCAAAGCGAACCACAGGCCCTCGGTTCATGAGCTCTGGATGACGCTCCTGGAAGGCAGGCAACCGTGATCTCGGCGGCTTCGGTCCCTGCTGGTGTCTACCAGCCCCAACCGCCGTGCCGACCCCAGCCGCCCCAGCCGCCCCAGCCGTGGCGCCAGCCCCAGCCGCCCCAGCCCCAGCCGTGGCGCCAGCCCCAGAAGAACGTTCCGGTGACGTCTCGGAAGTAACCCTGTGCCCGTATCGACGGTGCCGCGTACCTGTCCTTCATCGCCGCTTCCTCATCCCGAGTCCGCGTAGGAGTGATCCTCCTTCCGCTGATCGGCCGCACGCCCGCCAGCCCTGCCGGTGCGGTCGGGCGCGCCCACCAGGGTCAGGGCGCTCAACCGACCACCTCTCATCGTCGCTCGGCCGCCTTCACCAGTGGTTCAGAAAGGGTTCATCGCTGAACCGTTTCCCTCTCACGGCTCGTGGCCAGGGCCGCCGCAGGCCTGGGTCGACGATGGAAGAGGCTCGCTCTCCGGCCACGAGACCGGCGCGAGGCTGATGGCCAGATCGTGGATCTCACGCCGCCCATGACCCAGGACCCAGATCTGGGTGCCGGCCCGTTCAAAGCGCACATGGCCCTGATCGGGGTCGTCGGCAGGGGACCACCAGCGTGCCGGCGTGCCGTCCGCCAGTGCGATCGGCTTCCATTCGGCGGGGTCCGCCATCCGCGCGCCCCGGGACTGGACAAACCACACCCGGCTGATCGGGAGACGTCCTCCGTAGGAATGCGCGACTATCGCTGGCCCGTCCTCGTCGTTCTCCAGAACACCCGCGTAGGTCAGGTCGCGGGGGGCGAGCACCGTGAAATCCACCTCGCGGGCCAGCGCGGCAAGCGGTCGGGCCTGGCCGCCGAGGCGCTCGGATTCGGCGACGGCGCCGACTGAGCCCAGATCGAAGCGACGCGGGTCGATCGGCGCGTCGAACCGCGGGGCGCGCAGGCTCAGCTGCTCGGTCTTCCGCTCGCCGGACCAGGYGGTCAGCTCCAGCAGCACGCCGGTGGCATCGTCCACGACCAGGTCGTAGGAGTCGCCTTCCGGCAGGTTGTGCAGGCGGGGGGCGAAATTCTGGTCGCGCGGAACCCCGCGTACCCAGGTCGCCGTCCGTCCGTCCCGTTCCTGCGCATCAGGCCGCGGGGCCGCCAGGTCCAGACCGGACAGGACCAGCCAGGGCCGCACAAGGACGAGCTCGGATATCCCCACGGCGGTCAGCCCGAATTCGGCGGCGGCGGGCCGCGAGCCGTAGACCTTGCCGCAGTGACGCCGCCGCCACTGCAGGCCCCGCACGACGACGCCGTCGCTGTCGAGGTCGCCGTCGCTGTCGCCGTGCCAGTCGACCCGCAGCGATTCGGGCGTGGCCTGGAGCGAGCCGCGCCGCGTGTCCATCCCGGCAGGAGCCTGCTGGTTGCCCGGCGCGCCGGGTGGTGAGACCACGACGCGGAAACCGCGGGTGGCCTGCGCCATGCTCGCCGCCGCCACCGCCGCGTGGTCGACCCAACCCCGCAGGTCGGCCTGTAGCGAGCTCCACCGCCGGGCCGACGTGGACATCGCCTCCAGCGTGTCTCCCAGGGCGGTCACCGGGCGGATCCTGACACAGGATCCGCCCGGAGCGCAGCCCGTCACATCCCGGATGGAGAAGTGGCCGCCGCCGCGGAACCGTTGGTGGACAGGAACATCCGTCTCGCGACAGATGTCAATGCCGGGTTGGGTCCCGGCGGTCGCTGCCGGGTGCCTATTACCTGTCGTGTGACCGGTCGCGGTGAATCCGCGGCAATCGACGCTTCTCCGAAGCGCGGCGAGACCGACCGGGTACGACTCGTGGCGCGGCCGCCTGCCGCACCGGCTGGCTGTCCGGCGGTGTCCCACACGTGGCATATTCAGCCTGCGTGGAGTATGCGCGCCGCGTGACCCCATAAGTCGTAGCCCGGACCTCTGAGGAGCGCCACCGACGATGACCGAGACCGGTGTTCTCGTTCAGGAGCCTCGGCCTGGCGACCCCGAAGTGCTTGGGCGGCACCGGGTTCTGGGCCGGCTCGGCGCCGGTGGCATGGGTGTCGTCTATCTCGCTGAAGGTCCGTTCGGGCGGGTGGCGGTCAAACTCGTCCGTGCGGAGCTGGCCGATGACGCGGATTTCCGCCGCCGCTTCCAGCGCGAGGTCCAGGCCTGTTTCCGGGTGGGGGGCGCACGTACGGCCCGGCTGGTCGACTTCGAGCTCACCGCCGACCGCCCGTGGCTCGCGACAGAGTTCTTCGACGCTCCCAACCTGGCCGAGCAGGTGCGGGCGGACGGCCCGCTCGCCGCGGACGCGCAGCTGGTCCTGGCCGCGGGGCTCGCCGAGGCGCTGCTCTCGATTCACACGACGGGTCTGGTTCACCGCGACCTCAAGCCGTCGAACGTGCTGTGGACGCCCAGCGGGCCGAAAGTAATCGACTTCGGCATCGCGGCCGTGACCGACACGGTCGCCCTGACGTCGACCGGTCATTTCGTCGGCACCCCTGGATGGCACTCGCCGGAGCAGATATCCGGCCAGGAGGTCACGGCCGCCGCGGATATCTTCGCCTGGGGCGCGCTGCTCTGCTACGCCGCGAGCGGAAAGGCGCCGTTCGGCACCGGCAGCCCGGAGGTTGTGCTGGCCAGGGTCGCCGTCGCGGAGCCCGTGGTCGACCGCGAGCTGATCGCACCTGCGCTGCGTGATCTGGTGACGACCGCGATGATTCGTGATCCGGCGAGCCGGCCGACCGCCGTGGATCTTTATGAAGCTCTGGTGGGGCTGGTGCCCAGCGACGCCGCCTTCCCGGTGACCCGGGTTCTCGGAGCCAACCTGGCGGACACCCCACCGTCAACCCCGGTGCGTGCGACCTGGACGGATCAGCCTTCGGCGGATCAGCCCGCACGGGAGAGCGTGCCGCCGGCCGCTCCGCCCGCAACCGGACCCAGCGGACCCAGCGGACCCAGCGGACCCAGCGGTGCGCGCCGGCTCGTCGCGGTCCTGGCCGTGCTGCTGATCGCCGCGGTGGGTGGGATCATCGGCCTCGTCCTGACTCAGAAGGACGACACCGGGTCGCCCGCCGAGTCCGCCGAACCCGCCGATTCCGCCGAATCCGCCGAGTTCACAGCCGGCGAGCCATGGCGCATCACCATCGACGACCAGATCGAGGGGAATGACGACACAGGCTGCACGGTGACGGTGCTGGACGCGGATGGTGCCGTGGTCCAGCTGTTCGAGGGGGTCTACAGCCGGAAGGCCTACCAGGTCGCGGACACCGGCGTGTTCCACTGGACCGTCAACAATGACGGCTGCCTGGTGAGCGCCGACGAGAGCCCGGCCAAAACCGGGCTCCCCTTCGTCCAGATGGCCTACAGCGGGGACACCTCCGTGTTCGACACGTCGGGGAGGATCTCGGTCGACCCGATCGACTTCGGCGACGCGACGGACTGCGAACTCACGCTGCGTGCGATCGACGGTCGGTCGCTCGACTTCGTCACGGCGCACAAGGGCGACGGCCCGGTCGTGCTCAACGCGGGCGGTCCTGACAAGGTTTACCTCGCCGAGGCCGGCTGCGCCTTCAGGGTCTCCGTGCAGTCCTGAGCGCGGCGGGTTCACTCGGTTCGCGCCCAGGTCACGGCCGGCAGTGCGTACCAACGCCGGTGCCTGCCCGGGGGTGCCTGTCTGGGTCGGAGGTGCCTGCCCAATAGATGACACAGGCGGGTGCCTTCCGGGCGAAGGGGTMATTCTGGACCGACCCGGCTCAGGTCATGTCGACCTCTGCTCGAGACGTGTCGACCTTGCGTGGTGGAAGGCAGGACGAGGAAACATGACCAGGCAGCAGCGGACACCCATGGTCAGGGGCGGGATCGCCCTCGCGCTCACCGCGAGCGTGCTGACCGGTCTGACGGCCTGCGGCTCCAAGAACGACGCGGACAAGTTCGCCGAGAAGCTGCGCACGAAAGGCTACGGCAAGGTCCACGTGTCCGCGGACATCGAGCGCAAGGGTGGGAAGAAGCGCACTGTCGCCTACGACGCGCACGTCCTGGTGAACACCGACGCCGACCCGCAGACCTGCGACGTCGAACTCGAGAACGACGTGCGCTCCTCGGGCCGCGGTCTCGTCGACTACTTCGACGTCGACGAGGTCCGCGACGCCCGCGGCTCCGGGCGCGAGGTCGAGGACGACCGCACCTGGCCGGACAACCCGACCCTCACCCAGCTGCGGGCCGAACTCACCGAGCATTCCATCGACTGCTGACGTCCGACCGGACGCGTCCACCTCCACCTCCACCGCTTCCGAGTAAGAAGCGAGGGTTTCGGCTTCCGCAGAGCTTTTCGCAGAATCCTGAGACGCGACGGATCCGGACCAGCAGCATGGGCTTGGCGGAGCCGTGCTGACGGAAGGCGAACCGCACCCGCACCCGCACCCGCACTGCCACACAACACCGGCATTTCATCTCAAGATACGCAAAAGGGGCGCAGATTCGCCTGGCCGTGCGCAAGGGTGAAGGATTTTGGTCGTCGGAACAACCAAAATCCTTCACTCTTGCGACTCGCCAAACCGCGACAGGCTCTGCGGCAGTCGAAATCCGCACTTCTTGCGAAGCGTCAAGCAACTCCATGGGCCCAGTTTCTCCTATTGGGGTGAATTGCTCGCGCTGTTTGGTGGCGCGGGATGCCCAGTAGGACATCGTGCGGCGGATAGCGCGGAGTGACGGACTGCCAGGTCGATATCGGGGGCCAGCACGATCAGTGCCAGCACTGCCCGCGTCGGCCGCCCGTGCACGCCGTCAGGTCAAGGACTCCGTTTCGTCCGCGTCTTCATCCGCGGCGTCGACTTCGTTTTCGGTTTCAGGGGCCTGGCGCAGCTCGATGCGCAGTGCGGCTGCGTTGGCGAGGATCGTGAGCGCGCACCAGAGCCGCCGGGGAGCGGCCAGCGGCCCGGTGATCTCGGCGAGGGTCGCGCGAAACTCCTCGGCGTAGCGTTCCTGCCGCCGGTCGTCGACCGCGATGGCCGCCGCAGCCGTGATCAGGCCCTGGGTGAAAGCGCCGGGCCGAAGTTCACCGGCGAGCGTTCGGACGGACAGCGCGGTTCGGTGCAGGCCACCTCCGGCTGGCACGAGCCGCCAGGTGGAACTGGGCCGGCGAGTGGCGATGACCGCTCCGACGGCGGCGCAGACCGTGACGGTCTCGAGCGGTGGCATTCCGAGGGCAAGGCCCGGAAGCGTCACCCCGATGAAAGCACCTGCGAGTGCGCCGAAGCCCGGTCGGCTCCGCAGCGGATGGCGATGGGCGAGTACGCCGAGAACCAGCCCACCCACCACGCCAGCTCCACAGAAGCCGAGCTGGAAGTACACGTGGTGCGCACCTGGATCTTCATGTCGGTAGTGCACGATCTGGAACTGCAGGGCTTCGGCGGCTGCCTCGCCGCCCAGCAGGCCGAGGGCCACGCCCAGAACCGTCGTCGTGGGGCGGGCGTACCGGTTGGCGAGCAGGCCCAGCGCCAGCCCGACGACAGCACCTGCGGTCGCACCTATGACAGGGGCATAGCCGGCATCGCTCGGCTGCTCGAAGTGGTAATCGACCACCCGCAGATAGGCGTTGAGCGCGGCACTGCTCGCCACGTAGCCGGTGAGCATGCCGAGAGTGATTCCCGCCAGTGGCCTGGCCAGGCGCGGCCGGCGGGCGGCGACCGGCCAGAGAACAAATCCGGCCAGCATGCCCACCGCAAGGATGATGAAGGGGACGTAATCTGTGTAGAAGTAGCCTGTGGGGGCGGACGGCGCTGCCCGAAAGCTCCAGATGTACATATAGGCGGTGGCGACCTGGAAGCCCGCAGCGCTTCCGGCAGCCAGGCCGAGCCGAGATACCGCGGGGCGGAATCGTCGGAAGGCCCGTGCCCCGATGATCAACCCGACGGCGGCGCCGACGGCCATTCCGAAGATCGGCTCATGGCCGCGCAGAACGTACCCGACCGACGTTTCTGAGAAAACAGCTGCCGCGTCGAGTCCGTCGCTGAACTCGTATTCGTTCCCGTCTGCCGACCGCGCACCGAGGAAGAGCGCGAATCCACCGAACGCGCCGATGGCCAGACCTGACCAGGGCCTGACCAGTGGTTGGAAGCGGATGGCGAGCGCACCGAGAAACTGGCCGAGCGCAGCCGCCACCGCGATCCAGACCATGGGCGGGCAGCCGGCGACGTTGTCGCTGGCAAAGCCGGAAAAGATCATGCGATCGGCACCGTCGAAGGCCGCGAAGCTGGTTCTGCTGGTGGCGGACCCGACACTGCCGGCGACCACACCCAGCGCGAGCCCGAGCGGGACTGCCGTCCACCGGGGGCGGCGGCGAACAACGAGGCCGAGCAGCAGGCCGAGCGCCGAACCGACGGCGACCCACGCCAACTGCTGGTACCCGTCGGGAACGGCTGTCGACGTAGCCCGGCCGGCGAACCGCTGGATGCTGCTGTCGTAGTAGACGGCGGCGTTGCCGGCCCGGCAGGCGAACTCCGCGAGGTGGCCTCCCAGCCCTCCCAGCACGACACCCAGCAATGGCGAGGCCAGCCGCGGGCGACGTTCGACGAACGCCCCGGTAACCGCCCCGATGCCGGCGCCCAGCAGCATCGAGAACGCCGGGCCATATCCGAAGTCGAAGCTGTCACTGCGGAGGTAGGTGATGGCGTTCAGAGTCGACATGATCGGGTAGACGGGATGCGCCAGGTATCCGGCCAGCAGGCCGAGCCCCGCTCCCAGGGCGGGCTTGGACAGCCGAGGGCGGTGCGCGGCGGCCGCGCCGAGGATCAGCCCCAGCGCCGCGCCGACGGCGGTGACGGTGTAGGTCAGACCCGCGGGAAGTGCACGGGCCAGCAGGTTGGCGAGGCAGGCGCCCGCGATGACGCCGAAGACCATCCGCCGTGCCAGGGTTCGGGGCGGGGCGGCGGGAGCCGTGTGTGGTGTGGCGCCGAAACCCAGGCGCGGTGCGACGTCCGGAGCCGTGGTCATCGGGGGCCCTCCGGCGCCGGGGTGAATCCGCCCAGCCCACGGCGCCGCCCGGCATCGCGGCCGCGGCGTTCGGCGAGCAGCACCCGGGCGCCGGCCATCCCGTCCGGGGTGAACCGGTAGAGCCGTCGACGCGCACCAGGGCGGTCGGTGTCCTCCCAGTCCGAGGCGACCCATCCCAGGCGTTCGAGCCGGGCCAGGATCGGAAACACGCTGCCGGTCGCCAGCCCGGCCTTCTTGGCGATCGCCAGGCCGTACGGTTCGACCTCGTCGTCGAGGAGCACCTCGAGGACGTCGAGCGTTGCGGGCGTCACCCGGGACAGTCCTGCCATGGCCATAAATCTAGATATGTAGAGATAGGGGAGTCAAGATCTCGGCGGGCTCGGATCGGTCGCCGACTGGTCCGGCCTGGTCCGCGGGCGTTGCTCGGTCCGCGAGCTTCGCGAGCCCGGGTCGATCGGTGGAGCAGGAAGCTTCAGCATCCGAACGGCACCGCTCGGGAGCCGAACGGCGGCAACCGCACGCCGGTCGGCCGAACGCCCGGTCCGTACGGCGAACGGCCGTCTCGGCAGCGTGTGCGTCAGGAGTTCGGCCACGGCAACGATGCCGAGCGTGGTGCGGACGGACTCGGCGAAGGCACGCCCGTCGGCGACCGGGCCGCGCGGTGGCGTGCCGGCCGCATATTGGGCGAACCGGTCAGCGAAGTCGGGGATCCGCGCAAGTGCCGGCCACACGGCTGCCACCTCGCGCGTCCGCTTGTCCAGCAGGGCCGCCCGAGTGGCCGCGAGACCGGCCGGATCAAACGCGGCCGGGTCAGGCCCGCCGTCGACCAGCGCTCGCACCAGATCAGCCTGCTCAACCGCCAGATCAGCCTGCTCAACCGCCAGGTCGCGCTGCTCAGCTGCCAGGCCGCGCTGCTCAGCCGCCGGGACCCGCTGTTCGTCCGCCGGATCCGGTTGCTCGGCAGCCAGATCCGCCTGTGGGGCCGCGTTCCAGCCGCCAGCCGGCTTCGCGGCCCGGCGCGAGTCGGCAAACCGCGGCGCGGGCTGGGCCGCCGGCGTGACTGACAGGACGCCCGCGATGGCGTCGAGCTCGGCGTTCATCCGGGCGGCGCTGGGATAGTCGCCGTCGCGTTCCAGCATGACCGGTAGGTGGTGCGGGCATCGGCGGACAGTCTCGGCCAGCAGGCCCAGCACCGCCGGGGGCACGGGGTGGCGGTGGGTGTCGTGGTAGCGGCCGTCGTGTTCGACTCCGCCGGCCACGTGCACGTAGGCGATTCGCTCCCAGGGGAGCCGGTCGAGGAACCGAGCCGGGTCGAGGCTGTGGTTGTGCCGGTCGGCGTGGAGATTGGCCACGTCCAGGATCAGCAGCGCGTCGGTTCGCTCGGCCAGCTCGGTCAGGAAGTCCGCCGGATGCAGATGGTCCGCCGGCCACCGCAGCAGGGAGGCCGGATGTTCCAGCGCCAGTGGCACACCCAGCTCGGCGGTGACCGCCCGGACGTTGCCCGCCACCACGTCGAGCGACTGCCGGGTCAGTGGCACCGGCAGCAGGTGCCCCGCCTCGAGGCCGCCGGCGCGGACCATCGCGACATGCTCGCTGACCAGTGGCGCCTGGCACCGCTGGGCCACCGCGGCGAGGCGCGCGACGCGAGCAGGCTGCGGACGCTCCGTGCTTCCCAGGGACAGCCGGATCCCATGCGGGACGATCGGGACGCCCCGGCCGGCAATGCTGGCGAGTGAAGCCGGCAGTGGTGCCCGCGGGTCCACGGCCTCGGCGATGACCTCGACGAACGTCAGGTCGGCGCGCTGCGCGAGCACGTTCGCCAGCGGCGGGCGCCACCCGGCACCCAGACCTGGGCTCAGCCCGGATGGCTGTTGTCTCCCGCCACCGTCACTCACTGCGGTTCTCGTCGTCTACCGCAGGCATGGTCATCCACCGCAACCACCTCCACCGCAACCGCCGCCACCGCCGTCCCCGCCACCACCACCGTCGCTACCGCCGATCGACGGCCGGTTGAACCCCAACTGCCCGGCGAGGGCCTCATCGGCAGCCCACAGGGCGGCCGGCCCGAACAGCGACACGGCCAGCGCGCGCTCCCCCTGCAGGCTGCCCGAACGCAGGCCGGCGAAGTCCGCCCGAGCCCGGCTCACCACATGACGGCCGGTCGAGGTGAGTATCGGGTCCTGCCAGGGAGCGGCAGCCGCGATCATCACCACTCCGGTGGCCAGCAGTTCGAGCAGCAGGAAGCCGACCGGTCGGTGCCGGGACGCACCGAACACCAGCCGGATCAGACCGATCGCCAGCAGAGGGAGGAAGTACCTGGCCAGCGACCGGACCGCTCGCGCCTGCGCGGGTGTGGCAACGAATCCGAACCCGACCAGATGGTGGTGCACAGCCATGACCCGAGCGTCCCCGCGGAGACGACGCACCAGATCAGCCGGCCGTGCGGCGCCCAGCGCACCGACGAGATCGAACACCATCTGCTCGAACGGGCCCACCGCGCCCGGCCCGGGGGACTGTGCGACGTCCACTTGTCCGCGCGACGGGCCCGGCCGTAGGAAACCCTGTTCGCACAGCGAGACGACGGCGACGTTCACCGCCCGTTCCAGGCCGCCGGTCAGATAGGCATAGTCGCCGTGCAACTGGCTGCTCGAGTGAACCGGAGAACCATCGGCGCGGCTCAGCGTCCGCTGCCGCATGAGAAAGACAAGACCGGCGACTCCCGCCAACGCCCAGCCGTAGATGGTGAGGAAGGCAGGGCCGCTGATCCCCCAGGTATCGCCTTGCGCCGCGAGCATCTCGACTCCGCTGGCTGTCACGGACCGATCGTGCGGCAGCGCGCTGGGCGGCGTCCAGGAAACCCCGCCCGCGCAACCAGTCGGCTCAATGACTGCCGTTTGCCGGTCAGGTTCCTTGTCGGCAGCGGTTTCAGCTCGGTCTGACCCACCTCCGCCACTCGTCCTGTGACTGGAAGCCGGCGGTTCGCCAGAAGGTGTGGCCGAGCTCGTTGTTCTCGAGCACCATCGCATCGAGCCGGGTCGCCCCCAGCGAGCGGAGCCGGAGGGCCGCGGCGTCGAGAAGCGCGCGGCCGATGCCCTGACGTCGGACGCCGGGGTGAACGGCCAGCCGGTAGAGGTGCGCCCGCCAGCCGTCCCAGCCGGCTATGAGCGAGCCGACGATACGGTCGCCCTGCCGCGCGACCAGGCAGACTTCGGGGTCGCGGGCGAGCATGGTGCGGATGGCGTCCGCGGTGTCCGCCGGCCTGGCCTCGTTCTCGGCCGCGGCTTCCCAAAGCGCGAGAAGCTCCTCCGCATCGGCGAGAGAAGCGCTGACGATCCGGACGCCGTCGGACTGCCGATCGTCATCGGTCGTGCCATCGGTCGTGACAGCGGACACCGCCCAAGTGTCCCGCACCACCCGCTCGTCATCCGGGCGGTTCCCGGTTCCTGTGGGGCCGGGCTGGTCAGAACGTGAGGGTGCGTCCTTCGGGGGCGGTGGTGTAGGCGACGCCGTCGACCTTCAGCCCGTCCGCGTTGACCAGGGTGATGGTGCCGCCGCTGTTGCCGAGCGCGACCGGTGCTGGGACGGGGATCCGCACCGCGTCGCCGGCGGGAAGCACCGGGCCGGTCAGGCGGGCGCGGTGGCTGGCGCGGTCGAGCAGGGACCAGCCGGCCAGATCGACCGGTTCGGCGGTGGTGTTGAGCAGCGTGACGGTTTCGGCCTCCGGGGCGGGACCGAGCGGGTTGACCAGCGCGGCAATGATGCGGATCTGCCGGTCGGGCTCGCCGGGGGCGGGGTGGCCGGCCGGGCCCGCGGGCGGAACGCCGACCAGGGTGTGGCCGGTGCTGTCGTCGGTGTGCCACATCTGGTTCTGGAACGCGAGGAAGATCGCGACCCATCGGTCTGCGAACGCGAGCAGGAGCCCGCCGTCCTGCCAGACACCGTCATCCCGGGTGAACTGGCGGCTGTTGCCCTGGTTCATGTGGATGTCGTGGACGCCGTTCCCGGGAAGAAATCCGAAGATCTTGTCGGGGGTGGTGGGTTCCGGGCCCCAGCGCTCCCCGAAGGCGTACAGCCGGGCGGTCGAATCGGCCTCGGCGCGTTGGACGTAGTGGTCGAGCTTGTCCGCCAGGTCGTTGTCGGGGCCGGGCTTGTCCGACGGCAGTGCGCGCAGGCTGGTGCGGTCGAACAGGTTGCCGCGAATGAAATCCAGCGCGAGCCCACCCGGTGTGCTGTCCAGCGGGTTGAATCCGTCGGGCAGGGCCGCCAGCCCGGGCAGGATCGGATGGGCGAAGGCCTCGGAGGCGGTGTAGAGAAGCTCCGCCGGGGCCTGGGAGGACAGCACGTTGACCGCCACCCGGAACATTGTTCCGGCCGCGTCCACCTCGATCTGGTAATGCGGGCTGTCCGCGCCGCCCTCGCGGCGGTGGTCACGTATGCGGCCGGCGAGAACTCCGTAGGATTTCAACGGCATGACAACCTCCACCTGATTTTCCCCGTGGTTGCAACGCTCACGCGGAGCGTAGCAGCACCACCGAGGGCCGAAGACCTCGGCTACCGCGTATCACGCGCCAGGAAAATGCATGTGCGCAATCGCCCGACCTGCTTTCGTCCGCAGAAATTCAGGGAGCGTACATTCTCAGGAAACCTGTGATTTCTACGAACGCAGCCGGGTCCGGAGGACGTCCAGCTCGGGGTCGGTGATGCCGTGGGCGGCGGCCCAGCCGGTGGCGCCGCCCCACTTGTCGTCGAGCCGCTCGAAGAACGTCCACATGGTTTCCGGGCGGCAGCTGATGTCCCGCCTGGCCGGCCGGCTGCCGTAGGTGGGCAGTGAGGCGAGCCGTTCCGCGATCAGTGGCAGCCGCTCGTTGGTGAGGACGTAGTCGTCGACGATCGCCGACCGCTCCACCCCCGCGATGTCGAGGACGAGCGCGGCGAGCACCCCGGTGCGGTCCTTGCCGGCAGCGCAGTGGAACAGCGCCGGCAGCTCCACCGGCCGGGTGAGCAGCCGGACGGCGTCCGGCGCCTCGCTGCCGGGCCGGAGCAGATAGTCGAGGTAGTGGTCGGCGACCTCCTGCTTCGACCGGCGCTCGACGATCACCTTGTGCTCCGGGTCGCCGGGAACCAGGTAGGAGTCCGGCACGAACGCCAGGTTGTGGTAGCGCACGTCGGTCTCGGCGAGCAGGCCACGGCCTTCCGCCGCTGCCTCCCTCGGGGTGCGCAGGTCCAGCACGGCGCGCAGGCCGATCCCGTCAACCAGCCGCCGGATGTCGTCCAGGCTGAGCAGCTGCACTGTGTCGGTCCGGAACAGCACACCGCGGGCGGTCCGGCCGCCGCCCGTCAGCGGCAGACCGCCGAGGTCCCGCGCGTTCACACACCCGTCGAGCTGGATCCAGCGATCGGTCACGAGCCCCATTCTGCCCTGACCCCGGGTGCGAGCCGGGTGAATCTGGAACCAGCATTCCGTACCGGCCGGACGTCGCGCGCGACTCGGGGTGACGGGTCAACGCGACTCGGCCGGTGATCGAGTCGATCACCGGCCGAGTGCGGTGTTTGCGCTGCCCCGTGCGCGCTACCTGCGCGCGCTCCGCGGGTTTGTCATTCGTCCTGTCAGGGCTTCGGGGCCAGTGACGGTGTGGGGGTCGGTACCGGGGTCGGGGTTGGGGTTGGAGTGGGCTCCGGGGTCAGCGGGACGGTCGAGATCGCAACCGCCGCCGGAGATACAGCCGCGGCCGAAGCGGTAGTCGGCGCCGCAGCCGCAGCCGCAGCCGCAGCCGGGGTGCTGGGAGGCGTCCAGGTGATCGTGACCGCACCGTTGCCGTCGTTGACCGTGCCTGAGTTGACTCCGGCGGTCAGGATGGCGTTCACGACGTCCGACGCGGCGAACGAGCTCCCGCCACCGCCGCCACCGCCGGCACCACCACCGCCGCCGAAGGCGCCGCCGCCACCGCTGCCGCCGCCGCCAGCGAAGTAACCGCCGCCACCGCCGCCGCCCGCGCCACCGCCGGAAGTGGTGGCGGTCGGGTTCTGGCAGGGCGGGACGTACACCCCGTTGCAGGGCAGGTTGCCGGCCCCGCCGATCCCGCCGGCCCCGGCAGCGGCGTCAGCGCCGTCCCCGGCGCAGCGCGGATCGGTCAGCGGGTCGCTGGGCGGGGGACTCCCGGCGCCGTGCCGGCAGGCGTTCAGCCCTCCGATGCCGCCGGCCGTCTGGGTGCCGCCCTTGCCGGAGAATCCGGCGTTGCCACCATCGACCGTGGTCCCGCCGTCGGCGCCGGCGTCACCGCCACCGGAACCGCCGGCCCCGCCGAGCGCGTTGCCCTGGCCCCCGGTGCCGCCTCCGCCGCCGCCGCCGCCCGCGCCGACCAGCATCCGGGTGGACAGGTCACAGGTCAGCGCGGCACATCCCGCCGTGGCCAGACGGACGTCCGAGGAGCCGCCGCCGCCGGAACCGTTACCGCCGTTGAAGGCCGTTCCGCCGTTCGCGCCGGAGCCGTCGCCAGGCCCGCCCGGCACGCCGCCGGTGGACCCACCGAACCCGCCGAGTGCGCCGGAACCGCCGGACGGGCCGTTGCTCATCCCGCCCGAGCGTGAGGCACCGGTGCCGTTGGCGCCCTTGCCCGCCACGTCCACCTGCAGGACCTGGCCGCTCGTGAGGCCCGTCAGTGTCCCGGATGCCTGGCCACCGCTCCCGCCGGGACGTCCGGTGATGTCACCGGTCGGCGAACCGCCATGAGCGGCGTCGCCGGCGATGAAGTAGTGCCCGCCCTGGGCGCCGGTGACGACGACCTCGACCGAGCCCACGCCCGCGGGCACCCGGAAGGTGTCCGATCCAACGGAGTGATACGTGCAGGTCAGGGTCGTCGTCCCGGACAGCACACCGGTGCTCCCGCACACCGGTGCCGGGGTGATCGCGATCCCCACCGGCCGGTCACCCACGGGGATGGGGGTGCCGGGGGCCTTGGTGGCCAGATCGATCGGCGTCACCGTGTCGCTGTCGCGGTTGACCGCGTAGGCGGCCACGCCGTCCGRCGTGATCGCGATCGCGAACGGCAGGGTGCCTCCGGTGGTGATGGTGGCACCGGGGGTGTTGGTGGCCACGTCGATCGGCGTCACCACGTTTTCGCGCTCATTGGTGACGTACACGGTTGTGCCGTCGGGCGTGATCGCGATTCCGACCGGGCGGTCACTGACCTTGATGGGGGTACCGGGGGTGTTGGTAGCCACATCGATCGGTGTCACCGTGGCACTCTCGGCATTGGCGTTGTCGGTGACGTACGCGGTTCTGCCGTCCGGCGTGATCGCGATCCCCTGCGGGTTGTTCCCGGCGGGGATCGGGRTGCCGGTGGTGTTGGTGGCCACGTCGATCGGTGTCACCGTGCCGTCGGCGGAGTCGGTGACGTAGGCGGTCCTGCCGTCGGGTGTGATCGCGACACTGTGCGCGTTGTCCCCGACCGGGATGTTGGCGCCGGGGGTGTTGGTGGCGACATCGATCGGCGTCACGCTGTCGCCGACGTTGTTCACCACGTACGCGGTCCGGCCGTCGGGAGTCACCGCTATTCCGAACGGGGACTCGCCGACCGGGATCGCGGTACCAGGGGTGTTCGTGGCCGCATTGATCGGCGTCACCGTGTTGTCGGACCGGTTCGTCACATAGACGGTCCTGCCGTCAGGCGTGACCGTGATTCCCCTCGGGGTCTTACCGACCTGGATCGGGGTACCGGCGGTATTGGTGGCCACGTCGATCGGGGTCACCGTGTTACCGAAGTTGTTGATCACGTAGGCGGTGGCCGCCGCCGGCTTCGGACCAGGCCCCTGGGTCGGCTCCGTTGTCGGGGTCGTTGTCGGTTCCGGTGTCGGTGTGGTCGTCGGTCCCGGGCTCGTTGTCGGCTCCGGGGTTGTTGTCGGTTCCGGCTCGGTCGGGTGCGTGGGCTTGGGCTCGTTGGAGCTGCCCCACGTGATGATCACCTGGCCGTTTCCGTTGTTGACGGTTCCGGTGTTGATACCAGCGGTCAGGAGGGTCGAGCTGATGTTCGCGTTGGATGCGGCGAAGGAGCTTCCCCCGCCGCCACCGGCACCTGCTCCGCCGCCGCCGATCGAGAGGCCTCCGCCACCCGAGCCGCCACCGCCGCCGAAGTAGCCGCCACCACCGCCGCCACCGGCGCCACCACCTGAGGTCGGATCATCGGGGTTCCTGCAGGGCGGGTTGTGCACACCCAGGCAGGGCTGGTTTCCCGCGCCCCCGACGCCTCCCGTGCCAGCGCTACCGGCGCTGCCATCGCCGCCGAAACGCGGATCGTCGGGCTCGGGAGCGGGCGGAGTCGCGTGCCGCCCGGCGTTGAGACCCGCCGCACCACCCGCGGTCTGGGTTCCACCGCCCCCAGGAGTCCCCGGATGGCCACCGTCGACGATGGCGCCACCAGCGGCGCCGGCGTCACCGCCACCGGCACCGCCGGCCCCGCCGAGCGCATAGCCCTGGCCCCCGGTGCCGCCACCGCCGCCGCCGCCCGCGCCAACCAGGGCTCGAGCCGACAGGCCGCACGTCAACTTTGCGCAGCCGCCGGTAGCGACCCGTACATCCGAGGAGCCGCCGCCGCCGGCACCGTTGCCACCGTTGTTGCTCGAGGTGCCGCCAGCAGCACCGCCGGCGTCACCCTTACCGCCCACGACACCACCGTTGGAGCCGCCGAACCCGCCCGCGGCACCCTGCCCGCCGGACGGCCCGTTGTTCTTTCCACCAGACCGGCTCGCCGCAGTGCCGTCAGTACCCTTGCCGGCGACATCGACCTGCAGCACCTGGCCTGCGGGCAGACCCGATATCACGCCGTACGCACGGCCGCCGGCCCCACCCGGACGGCCGGTGATATCGCCCACCGGCGAGCCACCGTGAATGTCGTCACCGGCGATGTAGTAATGACCACCCTGGGCGCCGACAACCGTGATCTCGACCCATTTTGTGCCGCTGGGAACGGTGAAGGTGTCCGAACCGACGGTGCTGTAGGTGCAGGTCTTCTTGTTGAGGACACCCGAGCTGCCGCAGGCTTTTTTCGGAGAGCCACCCGCCGGAAGGTCCGGCACGCAGCTGGTCAGCGTCATACTCAGCAGAACACCCAGCACCGAAACAGACCACGCGAATACGCGACGATTACGTATGACGATCATCCCCCTCTGGTAAAACATTCATGAACCATGAGAACTCGCCGGCCCGGCCTCGCCGGCCCACCGCGACGCCGGGCCGCCACCGCCACCGCGAACGCGGCAGCGTTCCGTCATTGCCGGCACTGCCCCCCGGTGTGGTGCCGGCAGTGAGGTCGTGGATGCCGTGGGGCGTGGCGATCGCCACGATCGCCGCGCTCCTCGGTGAGAAGGCGTGCGCCGGGAACGGCGCCGGCTGTCCCGTGCCGCGCCCGTGCCGTGCAGTGCCGTGCCGTGCCCGCACCATGCCATTGCCGGCCGCCGGCCGTTGGCCGCGTATCGCCGGGCCCCTTTTCTTCTTCGTCACGTCACGCGGCGCAGGGCCGGGCGGGCCGTGCTCGCTGCCATGCCCGCCCGGGGTCCGGGGCTAAAGGTGTTTTCAGACTCCGTCGTCGGCGCACAGCGCCCAGACGTCGGAATAGGTGCTCGGCGAGCTTGAGCCCCCGGTATGGGTGAAGGCCGTCCAGTACGCCGCCGTGGTGGTCCCGTCGCTGACCGGGTTGCCGCTCGAATCGCTGGGGAAGCTTCCGTTGAGGTGGTCGCCGCCCGAGCCCGGTCCGGTGAAGTTGGTCGTGGTGACGCTGCCTCCGCTGATGGCGGCGCCCCCACTGATCAGTTTCCCGTCCCCGCCGGAGCAGCCGACGGTCGCCTTCTGGCCGGTGCTCGCCGTGGTCGGGCCGCTCGCCTCGCTGAAGCGGACCTTCACGGTGACGCCGCTGACGTTGATGTTGTTTCCGCTGCAGATCGCATATGCATAGGTGTAGTTGGTGCTGTTGCTGCCGTTGGCCCACCCGACAGCGGTCCAGGAATCGGGGTTGGTCTCACCGTCGGCCGCGGCTTTCTGGCCGTAGTTGTGGGCGGAGTTGTTGAAGGTGGGGAAGCTGGCGATCGGCTTGAAGTTGCCGATGGTGCCCGGGGTGGTGCGCGCACCGCCGCCGAGCAGGACCGTGTTCGCCGGGCAGGTCGCGGTGACCAGGCCCACCGTCGTCGCGGTGGTGGGTGCGTTGGTCTTGTTCATGACGACCTGGGTGTGGTTGATCAGATTGCTGGTGAAGCACACCGCGAAGGGCGTGGTGGAGAAGCCGCTGTCGACCTGGCCGCCGCTACCGCCGATCCCGAGCCAGTGCGTCACATCGGTGCCGACGACCCCGGTGGAACCGGTGTATTCGGTGGTGCCGTCGGAGCTGGGTGAGGTGCCCTTCACGTGATTGCCGTTGCCGCTGCCGGTGGCCTGGTTGATCCCACCGCCGGAGATCAGGCCGCTGCTGCAGTCCGCGTGGGTGGAGATCTCGGAGTTGGCACTCGCGGGACCGCTGGTAGCCCCGGGTGTCTTCACCGTGACGCCCACCGTGTTGGCGTGTGCCGCGCCCGGGAAGGCCACGGCCAGCGCGGTGCCCAGGACCAGTGCTGTTGCCGCGGCGTGCTTGCGCACGGACAGATGTGATCTCACGTTGACCTTCGCGTCAGGGGTGCGCGATGCGAGCACATGTGCCCGTCCACACCGGGGGTGACAGCTTCTGCGCTGGTGGAGCGCAGGGCGTGCGACGCTGCACGGGATCCGCAGATACGGAGCCATCGGCGACTATAGGCCGTATTTGCGCAGGACTTGTGGCAGTTGTGTCGACTTGAAGCAAGGAGGTTGCAAGCCGTCGATCAATTGCCCGGAGTTGTCCGTTTTGTCCAGTGGTGCGCCGGATCTTCTCCCGGCACCGCCCCCGGACGGGCGACACCCGCAGAACGGGTCATGTCACCGACTGGGGCCAAGCCCTTCCCGAACGGCGGCTCGGACGAGGCGCACGAGCCAGGTGGCGGCGTTCGTGGCACGGTCGGCGTCGAAGTGCCAGACCGTGGTCAGCCGCTCGAAGGAGGGCACGCTCCACAACACGTCCAACATCGCCGCGGCGGTCTCGCGATCCTCGTCCGACCAGCCGTCCGCGGACTCTGTCACCGCGGCGATCAGCGCCGCTCGCCGGCGTTCGTCGGCCGCCGCGAAGGTGGGGTCGTCCTGTGTCGGCGGACTGATCGGGAAGGACGCCAGATAGGTGAACATGCGCCGGATCAGGTCGTCGAACGTATCGAGCTGAAGGTCTTCCAGCTCGATGTCGGCCTCCTCCTCCAGGCGGCGCATCACCGCCTCATGGAGCCGCCGGTCGGTGGCGAAGTGCCGGTAGACGGTGGTCTCGCTGACTCCGGCGCGACGCGCGACCGCCCGCACCGTCAGGTCGCGCCAGTCCCAGCTGGCGAAGCCGTGGACCATCTCGGCGCCGGCCGCGACGATGCGGTCACGGGTCTGGGCCGCCTGCTGGCGACGTGTCGGGCTCTCGTACGGGCGCCGCTTCGGCGGGGGTGCGTCCATTTCTTCCGCCGTGCCCGACTCGCCGCGGTCGGGGTCACTCACAGGTGCCGACCGCCCGGCCGTCCGACATCGTCACCCATCCTTGCGCACCGGAGTAGCGGGGGCCGGCGCCGCTGGTCGGCTGACCGCCGCTCCCGAACGCGACTCTAGTTGCCTCGTGTCGTGTCGTGCCCTCCTTGCCGGGGGCGGCCCGACGGGTGCCTCCCGCGATGGGAACGGTGATCGAGGCTGAGCGGCAATTCGCGTGTGATGTCTAACGCGAATTGCGCTATGCTGCGTCCGCCGACGATCAGGCTCGCTCTCCCGCCCCGGCTGTGCGACCTGCGACCGGATGTCCACACGAGAGGGGACCGAGATGGAAAGCGCGCCTCCGGCCTTACGCATACCGGCGGACTGGGACGACGTCACCGCGGAGTGGATGACCGCGGCCCTGGCCGCCGCCTTTCCCGGCGTGAAGGTCCGTACGGCGGACCTCGTGCTGCGGGACGACGGCACCAACCGGCGCGCGCGCTTCGCGCTCTCCTACATCGGCGAGCGAGGTCCGTCCGCTGTCTTCGTCAAGGCTGCCGACCCGGCCCACGCGAAGCTCAACGCGATGACCGGCGGACTGTTCAACGAGACCCGGCTGTTCAGCGCCGGTGTGCGGCTACCGCTGGAGCACCCGGCCGCGTACTGCGCCCTCATGGACGAGCCGACACTCGACTTCGTTCTCGTCATGGAGGACGTCACCATCCGAGGCGCGGAGCCTCGAGACGCGACCACACCCATGAATCCCGACCAGGCGGCCGACGCCGTCCGAAGCCTTGCCCGGCTGCACAGTGCCTTCTGGGGGCATCGCCTCGACCGGGAGGACCTCGCCTGGGTCCAGCCCTTCGCGGCGTGGAAGGGGATGCACGGCATCGAGACCGGCCTGCGCAGGGTCGCCGAAACCGTTCCACCGGCGGTCCGGTCCCTCACCGGCGCGCAGATCGAACAGATGTGGGTCACCTATGTGGGCACCCTGACCGACGGACCCCAGACCCTGCTGCACGGCGATGCCCACATCGGCAACACCTACACCCTTCCCGGAAACCGGGCGGGTTTCCTCGACTGGCAGGTGCTGCGCCGCGGAAATCACGTCATCGACCTGGGCTATTTCGTGCAGAGCGCACTCACCGTCGACGACCGCCGGGCGTGCGAGAGCGACCTGGTCGACGAATACCACCGCGCCCTGGACCTGCCCGCCGAGGAACTGCCGACCCGCGACGGCATCTGGCTCCGCTACCGGGCCTCGGTGGCCCACGGCCTCGCCATCTGGATGGCCACCGCCTCCGCCGACGGATGGCAACGACCAGAGGTGTCCATCCCGCTCGCGCAACGCTACGCGGCCGCGTACGTCGATCTCGACACCGCCGGTGCCCTCGACGCGCTCGCCTAGCCCGATGTCGCCCCGCACCCGCGTCGCCGGTGCGGGTGTTCGGGCCGATGGAGCGGCCGGACGCCGCCGGGCGCGGGGGTACGGCGCGGCGGCGGCGATCGCGGCCGCCGCCGTGCTCGCGGTGACCGCCTGCTCAGGCTCGGCCGGCGACGCCGAGCCACCGGCGGCGACGCCCGCCGGAAGCGCCGCCGCCACATCGCCGGCGGGTGGTGCCACATCCCCTGAGCCGCTCCGGCCGGTGGTGCCCGAGGAGGAGGTCGAAGCCCAGATCAGCCCGGTGTACCGGGGATCGGGCAGCGGAGGGGCGTACACGGCAGACTGCCCCGGCGACCTTCCCAACCAGATGGGCGCCGAAATGAACTGCCTCGCGACCCGCGCCGCGGACAACTCGACATTCAGCATTCACGTCTACGTGTCATCCGTTGACGGCGACCGGACCGACCTGGGCGTCTGGTACTCCGACGTGACGCGGGAGCCCTCCGCCCGCAGGCCGGCAGTCGCACCCTCGTGATCACACCGTGTGAGTGCCGGATGAATGCCATCGGATGACAGTCGGATGAGGGTCGGAGGACGGCGTTGGATATGGCAGGTCCGGTGAGCCGACCGGTACGGGCCCGGTTCCTGGTGGCGCTTCTCCTCCTGTCCGGGCTCGCCGCCTGCGGGTCCGAGGCGGCGGGCGCACCTCATCCGCCGACCGCGGCGCTGCTCAACGCCGCCGGCAGCCAGTCGGTCACCTGCGGGGGAGCCTCGGGTGCCTCGGGTGCCTCGGGCGCGCCTGCTTCGGCCGCAGCCGATGCAGGCGGTCCGCGGGGCCAGGCTCCGCTGCAGCCGTTCTTCACCGACCCGGCGAGCCAGGCGGCCGCCGCGGCCGCGGCGGACCCGGCCCACGCCGATCTGATCGAGCCACTCGTACGGACACCGACCGCCTTCTGGGTCGGAGACTGGCTGCCCGATGTGACGGCGGCGGTGCGCCAGCGCAGCGAGGCCGCGTCCGCGGCCGGCGCCACCGCGGTCTTCGCGATCTACGCGATCCCGCACCGCGACGCGGGCGCGGGCTTCTCCGCCGGTGGCGCCCTGAACGCCGCCTCCTACCGGGCCTTCACCCGCCAGGTGGCCGTCGGCATCGGTCCGAACCATGCGGTCGTCATCCTGGAGTCGGACTCACTCGGCCAGATCGACAGCCTCGCCCCGGCCCTGCAGGAGGAGCGTTACCAGCTCCTGAACGACGCCGTCGACGTCTACGCCGGACTGGGCGGCACCAGCGTGTACCTGGACGGGACGAACTGCGGCTGGACCGCTCCGGCCGCCATCGCCGAACGACTCCGGCGGGCCGGCGTCGCCCGCGCCCGCGGGTTCGCGGTCAACGTCTCCAACTACCACCGCACCGAGGACGAGGTGGCCCGCGGAACCGTCATCTCCGGCCTGACCGGCAACAGCCACTTCGTCGTCGACACGTCCCGCAACGGCCGGGGGCCCGCCGAGGGCATCGAGAACGCCTGGTGCAACCCACCGGGCCGTGGCCTCGGCCCGGCACCGACGACTGATACCGGAAACCCGCTCGCCGACGCTTTCCTCTGGATCAAGACGCCGGGAGCCAGCGACGGGGAGTGCGGTCGAGGCAACCCGCAGGCCGGTGCCTGGTGGCCGGAGCAGGCGGCTGAACTCGTCCGCAACGCGGCCTGACAGGCGGTGATCGGGTATGGATGGCCGCTCGGCGGTCCGTCTGTCCTCGGTCGCGAAAGGCCTACCGCCCGGACCCGCCCGGACCGCCTGGCCGGAAACGGTACGGCCGCTGGAACGCCCGCGGGTATGCCGCTCCCAGATCGCCCACGTTCGTCACACCGGCCGCTTCGACCTTCATCGGTACGTCTCGACCGCTACACCGAAAGGCCCGACGGCCGCCTGCGGGCGGTGGGCAGCAGGGACGGGTACTGGATGAAGTGATCGACCCCGGGCAGGTCCGAGCCGGGAGGCACGATTTCGTCGATGGCGTCGAGCACGTCGTTGCCGAGGTCGACGTCGGCTGCGTCGAGCGCGTCCTCGAGGTGCTTCATGGTCCTCGGCCCGATGATCGTCGAGGTGATCGCGGGATGGCTGGCGACGAACGCCATCGCCAGCTCGGTCAGGGTGAGGCCGGCCTGGTCGGCGACGGCGCGCAGGGCATCCACAGCGTCGAACCGGGCCGGGTCGGCGCGCTCGGCGGCCGAGCTGACCGTGCCCTGCATGAAGGGGCTGGCCGGGTCGTAGCGCGAGCCGTTCGCGGGCTCCTGGCCGCGCTGGTACTTGCCGGTCAGCCAGCCGCCGGCGAGCGGGCTCCACGGGATGACCGCCATCCGGTGCCGCTGGCAGGCAGGCAGCACCGAACGCTCGATCGACCGCGCGAAGATCGAGTACTGCGGCTGCTCGCAGACGAACCGTTCGCTGTTGCGGCGGGCGGCCGCCCACTGGGCCTCGACGATCCAGTCGGCGGGGAACGACGACGAGCCCAGGTAAAGGACCTTGCCCTGGCGTACGAGGTCGGTCAGCGCACCGAGGGTCTCCTCGAGATCGGTGGTCCAGTCGAGCTTGTGGATCTGGAAAAGGTCGATGCGGTCGGTGCCCAGCCGACGCAGACTGCCCTCGACGGCCTGCGTGATCCACCGCCGCGACGATCCCCGCTGGAGCCGGCCGCCCATGGGGAAGTAGCACTTGGTCGCCAGGACCACGTCGTCCCGGCGTCCGGCGACCGCCTGCCCGACGATCTGCTCGGCCTGGCCGCCGGAGTAGACATCGGCGGTGTCGATGAAGTTGATGCCGGCGTCCAGCGCCCGGCTGATCACCCGGACACTCTCGTCGGGATCGACGTTGCCGAGCCGGCCGAAGTTCATCGTGCCCAGGCACTGGCTGCTGACCTCGACGCCGGTTGTTCCGAACCTGCGGTATCTCACGTAGCCCCCGTCACTGGGATAGCTGGATAGCCGGATATCTGGATGGCCGGATAGCTCTGGACAGCTCAGGGGACCTGGACGACGATCCGCATCCGCTGTCAGCCGGGGTGCTTCTCGGCGTAAAGCCGAGCCCATTCCTTGCGGGAGCGGATGGCGGTGTCGACGTCCGTCGCGATGGCGCGCCGGGCACCGACGGTGGCCCGCTCGCGGGGGATCTCGGCGAA
>NZ_MOWP01000022.1:0-92621 GCF_001983215.1 Frankia sp. CcI49 | reverse complement strand
ACAACTTCGTCAAAGTCCGCGCCCAACACGGCGTCAAACGCGCCTTCGAACTCCGCGACGAACACTTCGAAATCCCCGAACCGTGAGGACCCGGCCCGGCGGTTCCGCGGAACCGCCGGGCCGCGCAACGGCGGTCGCCACGCTCGCGGCCCAGTCCCGACGTCGGACGTGGCTTGACGTGGCGCAGCCCTCTCAACATTATCGAAGTCGACATCGACACCGAGATAGTGACCGGGAGTGACCTGGGCGTCCGCACGCGCACCCCGTGCACGTCCGACGGCGGCCCGGCGGCGAGGAGAGGCCATGTCAGCCGACGAGCGCAGCAACAGGATGTCCTTCTTCACCTCGGCGGGCGCGCCGACGCTCGACGAGGACGGGATGATGTCGCCGCCGCGGATCGACCGGGAGGTCTACACCAACCTCGACATCAGCCCGATCGCGGACGGGCAGCATGTCACGGTGCCGTTCAAGGGCGAGGGGCCGAACGGGTTCAGCCTCGTCCACTCGTGGTTCGGCGCGGGCTTCCGCCTGCCCCGGCACAGCCATTCCGCGGACTGCCTCTACTACGTCCTGTCCGGCGAGATCATCATGGGCAGCCACACCCTGGGCAGGGGCGACGGGTTCTTCGTCGCGGCGGACGCGCCCTACACCTACACCGCCGGCCCCGACGGTGCGGAGGTGCTGGAGTTCCGCACCTCGACCAGCTTCGACATGAACGTGCGGGACCAGACCGCCGAGCGCTGGAAGCCGATCGTCGACGCCGCGCTGGCGAACCGCGAGAGCTGGGCCGCCGCCCGCGCCGCGAGGTAACCGACCCCCTTGCAACAGCCATTACATCTAGATATTTTGACAGGCACCGACCGGGGGCCAGCCTCGGCGAGAACCGGAGGTGCCTGTGCTTCGGGTGGTTCAGTGGGGCACGGGCTCCGTGGGGCGGCACGCGCTGCGGGCCGTGCACCAGCACTCCCGGTTAGAGCTGGTGGGCGCGCTCGTCTACAGCGACGCGAAGCACGGCCGGGATGTCGGCGAGCTGTGCGGCCTCGGCGACATCGGGGTCCGGGCGACCCGCGACCAGGACGAGATCCTGGCCCTCGACGCGGACTGCGTGCTGTACATGGCCCAGGGCGAGATGAACCCCGGCGGCGCGCTCGACAACATCTGCCGCCTGCTCGCCTCGGGCAAGAACGTCATCTCCACCGCGGTGACCTCCCTCATCTACCCGCGCAGCTCCGGGCCGGCGACCGTCGCACGGCTGGAGGAGGCCTGCGCCGCGGGCGGGGTGTCCTTCCACGGAACGGGGATCGAGCCGGGCTGGGCCGCCGAGGTCCTCCCCCTGACGATGTCGCCGCTGTTCCGGCGGATCGACTCGCTGCTCGTCCAGGAGCTGCTGGACTACTCGACCTACGACAGCGTCCCGATGCTCTTCGACATCATGGGCTTCGGCCAGCTCCCGGACGCCCCCGTCCCGATGGCCGACCCGAAGATCGCCGGTGCCGTCTTCCACGCGCCGATCATGATGGTGGCGGACGGCCTCGGCGCCACCATCGACGACTTCAGCTATGACCGGTCGGTCGCCCTCGCCCCGGCGGCCTTCGACATCACGGCCGGCCGCATCGAGGCCGGGACGGTGTCCGCCCAGCGCTTCTCCTGCACCGCCGTGATCGGCGGCCGGCACGCGCTGACCGTCGAGCACATCACCCGGGTCGGGCACGGGCAGGCACCGGACTGGCCGACCGGGCGCGGCTGGCGGGTCAGCGTCGAGGGCCAGCCGTCGATGCGGCTCGAGGCGACCATCGCCGTCCACGACGAGGACGAGAACGACCAGGGCTGCCTGGGCACCGCCATGCACGCCGTCCACGCGATCGCGCCGGTGTGCCAGGCGGCGCCGGGCATCCGGACGTTCCTCGACCTCCCCATGATCCTCGGCCGGGAGGTCTTCGCTCCGGCCCTGCCGTAGCGGACCCCGGCCGCAGGAGTACGGCGGTCGCGGCCGGCCGGCGCTGCCGACGCTGCCGACCGGCCGACGCGGCTGACCGGCCGCGCCGGCGGCGACGTCACCTCCGGGGGCCGGCCACGCCCTCCTCGGTGAGCAGCAGGCGCAGCGCGTTGATGTCGACCTTCCCGCTGGCCAGCCGCGGCACACGGTGCGGGTCACCCAGGACGAGCCAGCGGGTCGGGACCTTGAAGCTGCTCAGCCGGGCCCGGGCCTGCTCGGTCAGCTGGTCCGGGTCGTGCGCGGAGCTGACGACGACCGCCGCGACCTGCCGCGCACCCGCTCCACCCGCTCCACCCGGGTCTGCCGCGGGCAGGTCGGTGACGTAGGCGTCGGCGACACCGGGCAGTGCGCGCAGGGCCGCCTCGACCTCCATCGGGTACACGGTCGCGCCGCTGACCTTGAACATGTCGTCCAGGCGGCCCCGGTACCAGAGGTAGCCGTCGGCGTCGAGCGCACCGCGGTCAGCGGTCCGGTAGAAGCCGTCGGCGTCGAACACCTCACCGTGGGAGCGGCCGATGATGCCGCGCATGACGTTCGGCCCGCGCAGCCGGATCTCCCCCTCGCCGCCGGGCGCGACCGCCGCCCCGGTGTCCGGATCGACGATGCGGACCTCCACACCGGCGAACGGCTGGCCGCAGCTGCCGTGCTTGTCCGGCGGCAGGTCGGTGTCCAGCCGCGAACCGCAGTAGGGCCCGAACGTCTCCGTCATCCCGAACAGGTTCGCCCGCGCCCCCGGCGCCGGCCGGGACGCCGCCGGCAGCACCGCGGGAAGGCTCGCGGGGCGCAACGCCGACAGGTCGGTGGCCGCGAACGCCGGATGCGCCGCGAGCCGGGCCGCCTGATCCGGCCAGCCGCGGAACAGCGTCACCCGCTCCCGCTCCAGGAACGCCAGCGTCCGCGCGGGTTCGGGGACCGCCTCCGCGAGCAGGGTCGCACCGGCGACCAACGCCGAGAGCAGCCCACCACCGAACCCGCCCGTCCAGAAGAACGGCATCGGGATGTACAGGCGCTCACCACGCCCGATCCGCCGGCAGTCCAGGCTCGCCGCGACCGCCCGCAGGCCGTTGCCATGGGTGTGCACGACACCCTTCGGCGTGGACCGGCTCCCCGAGGTGAACAGCACCACCAGGTCGTCGGCGGGACGGACGGCGTGCTCCAGACCGCCGACGACGTCGAGCAGCACAGCCGATGGCACGGTCGCGCTGGTCGCGTCGGGAAGCTCGTCCGAGCGCCAGATCCGGCGCAGCGACGGGACCGCCACGTGCCGGCGCCCGGCGCGGGCCTCGGCGACCAGCCCGGGCGCGACCGTCTCCAGCTCAGCGAGGTAGTCGCGGCCGCGCAGCCGCGGCACCACGACCAGCTCGGTCACCGCGGCGACGCGCAGCTGCGCGAGCAGCTCGGGCGGCCGCAGCAGGGTGCTGAGCGGGACGAGCACGGCGCCGACCCGCATCACCGCGAGCGCCACCGTCGCCCATTCGATGCCGTTCGCCATCACCAGCCCGACCCGGCTGCCTTTGCTGACACCCGCGCCGACGAGGCCCGCGGCGAGCTCCCGGCTGGCGTCGTCCAGCTCGGTGAAGGTGACCGCCTCGTCGTCGTTCACGAGCGCCTGGACCGGGCCGTCGAGCCGGCGCCGGAGCGCGAGCAGCGCCGGAATGGTCAGCTCCGCCGGCAGCACCACGCCGTCCCGGCCACCGTCACCGGCGGGCCCGGTCTCGACCACGGCCTCACCCACGGTCTCAGCTTCGGTCTCAACCTGCGGCACGGACTCAACCTGCGGCACTGACTCAACCTGCGGCACTGAGCAGCTCCCTGAGCGCCGGGACGTCGATCTTCCCGCTGGACATGGTCGGTACCTCGTGCTCCGCCAGCAGCATGATCCGCCGCGGCACCTTGTAGGCGGAGAGCTGCTCGGCAAGCTGCCGGCGCAGCTGGTCGGCGTCGACGCTGCGACCCGCGGGCACCCGCACGGCCGCCGCGACGATCTGGCCTCGGGCCTGGTCGGGCAGACCGACCACGTGCGCGGTCAGCCCGGCGACGTCCCGGATCGTCGCCTCGACCTCGACCGGCGACACGTTCGCCCCGCCCGTCTTGATGACGTCGCCGTCACGGCCCTGGAAGTACAGGTACCCGTCGGCGTCGGCGCGGAAGAGGTCACCGCAGTGATACCAGCCGTCGGCGTCGAACACGTCGTGCCGCTCCCGCCCGTGGTAGCCCTCCATCAGGAACGGGCCCCGCAGCCACAGCTCCCCCACCTCGCCCGGGCCCAGCACACGCCCGTCGGCCGGGTCGACGATCCGGGCCGCGAAGCCGGGTGCCGGCTGGCCGAACGAGCCGCGCCGATGCTCGGGCTGGTCGCCCTCGTCCTCGCTGACCAGGCAGACGGAGCCGGCCTCGGTCATCCCGAGCATCTGGTGCCGCAGCTGCGGATCAGCCGGCCGGACGTCCGCCGGCATGATCGAGTACAGGTTTCCGCGCCGGATGGACGACAGGTCCCGGCGGGCGAACGTCGGATCGGCGGGCAGCTGTGCCACCGACTGGGCGTATCCGTTGACCATCGTCGGGCGCTCACGCTCCAGCACGTCCAGGACGTCCGCGGCCGCCGTCGCGTTCGAGCAGACCAGACGTCCGCCGGCGAGCAACGTGCCCAGCAGCGCGTAGGCGAAGCCGCCGATCCAGAAGAACGGCGAGTTCGAGAACAGCACGTCGTCCGGGGTGTACCGACGGATCTCGTTCAGGTTGGCCAGGTGCCGGATCAGGGCGCCGTGGGTGTGGATCACGCCCTTCGGCGCGCTCGTCGACCCGGACGTGTGCACGATGACCATCCGGTCGCTCGCCCGCACACCGTCCTCGGCGGCCGTCAGGACGTCCACGCCGACCTCGGCGCCCCGCGCCAGCAGGGCCGACACCGTCCAGGCCGGGTCGACACCCGCGACATCCCCGGCGTCCCCGGCGTCCCCGGCTTCCTCGGCGTCCCCGGCGTCCTCGGCGTCCCCGGAGCCCTTGGCACCGTCGGCGGTGGGCCCGAAGAGGACCTGGCGTAACACCGGCATCGACGGCGCGAACATCGGCGGTGGGGCCTGCGCGATCTCGGGCACGGCGGCCCGCAGCGCCGCCACGTAGTCGTGGCCACGGTAGGAGGTGGCGCTCAGCAGCACCCCGACATCGGCGCGGCGCAGCAGGCCGCCCAGCTCGGCGCCGGTCGAGAAGGTGCTCAGCGGCACCGTCACCGCACCGATCCGCGCCGCGGCCAGCCAGCCGACGACGAAGTCGCTCCCGTTCGGGTACAGCAGCCCGATGTGCGTGCCGCTGCCTACGCCCAGCGCCAGCAGGCCACGGGCGAGCTCACCCGAGCGCCGCTCGGCCTCGGCATAGGTGAGCACGTCGTCGTCGCAGCGCAGGAGCGCCCGCGTCCCGTGGCGCGCGGCCTGCTCGCGCAGCAGCGCCGGGACAGTCAGCGCAGGACCGTCGCCGGCGTCGACGGCCGTAGCGATCATGATGACGCCCGCCGCGGCGACACCGCCGGCAACCGGGATCGATCGCCCTTCACCGCGTCCATCGCCGCCTCGCACAGCAGGCGATCCCCGGCGAACAGCTGACCGGTCGAGGAGATCCTCGGCCCGTCGGCCGACCGGCTCAGGACGAAGTTCAGCTCGGTGAGCAGCGGAGTGGGCCGCCGGTAGCGCAGCGACAGGCCCGCTGTCTTCCCCGCCAGCCCCAGGTCACAGTTGTGATGCTGGATCACGGCGTCGAAGAACAGCGCGAGGAAACCACCGTGGACCAGGCCCGGCGGCCCTTCGTAGGCGATCGGGAAGGTGACCGTGCCCTCGGCGTGGTCGCCCGCGACCGTCAGCTCGTACTCGGGGAACATCGGGTTGAAGACGCCGATGTTCCGCGAGTGGTCGAGGTAGACCCGGCCGCTCAGCCCCTCCCCCACCTTTTCGGCGCTGCCGGCCTCGGCGGCCGCATCGGCGTAAGCGGCACCGACGCGCGGCGGCCCGCCGGCGGGGCTGTGGGGCTCGAGGCTGCGCTCCGCCTCCTCGAGCGCGGCCAGCAGGGTGTCGACCGCCGGATCCTCGTGTTCGAGCGCGAGCACCAGGCTGGTCACCCGCCGCAGCCGGGCGGCGGCCTCGGCGGTCTGCGCGAGCGGCGCGACACCGAACACCCAGGGCTCCACCGGCGCCGATGCGGGTGCGGGTGCCGGCGCGGGCGCCGGAGCGGGCGCGGGCGCGGGAAGTGCCGTCGCAGGTGCCGGTACCTGCGACGTCATCGCAGTTTCCATGCCGGGCGAGGCGCCGGGGTGCCGGTCGCGTCGGCCGCCGCGGCGGCCGCCTTGGCCGCCGCCTCCGCCTCGGCCATCCCGGCCGCGTTGCCGAGCCGGGTGTAGATCAACGACTGTTCCATCGCCGCGCGGTACGGGCGGTCCAGCGACTCCCAGATCGCCCGCACGGTGCCCTGCGTCGCCGTGGACGGATGCCGGGCGATCCCCGCCGCGATCTCATGGGCCCGGTCCCACAGCTGCGCCCGCTCGACGACCTCGGTCACCAGGCCGATCCGCAGCGCGGTCTCGGCGGACACCCGCTCGTCGTTGCCCATCAGCGCGATGCGCAGCGTCTCCCCCAGACCGATCCTGCGCATCAGGCCAATCGGCTCGACCGCGCACACCCGGCCGTGGGTGACATGCGAGTCGAAGAAGGTCGCCTCGCTTGAGCAGATCACCACGTCGGCCTCGTTCAGGAAATAGAACGCGCCGGCCGTGCAGATGCCCTGCACCGCACACACCACGGGCTTCCAGCACTTCTGCCACTTCGGGCTGAGCATCTCGCCCGGGTCCTCGTGGTTCCACACGTCGTCGGGCTGGCCGAACGCCTTCTTCACGTCAAGCCCGGCGCTGAACGCGCGGTCGCCGGCCGCCCGCAGCACCACCGCGTTCACCGCCGGATCCAGCTTGACCCGCTGCCAGACGTCCCGGATCTCCTCGCACATCTGCCGGTCGAAGGCGTTCATCGCCTGCGGACGGTCCAGCGTGATGGTCGCGACCCGGTCGGGCCCCGTCTCGTACCGGATGGTCGAGTAGGTCGACATCATGATCTCCTGACTGACCGGGAAACGTGCTCGCGCCGGCTGACGCCCACAGAGGCCGGGCCAGCGTCCAACGAGGTCGGCTCAGCGCCCACTGAAGTCGGGCTGGCGGCGCTCCTTGAACGCCAGCAGCCCTTCCTTGAAGTCCGCGGTGCGCGAGGCCAGCTCCAGGGCGAACGCCTCGTCCTGCATGGCCTCGGTCAGCCCGAGCTCCAGGCCCCGGTTGACCAGCCGCTTCGTGAGGCCGACCGCGACCGTCGCCGCCTGGCCGAGCGTCTCCACCAGGGCCGCCGCCGCCTTGTCGAGGTCGGCGTCGGGGACCGCCTGGTAGATCAGCCCCCAGCCGGYGGCCTCGGCACCGGACAGGCGCCGGCCGAGCAGCAGCAGCTCCTTGGCCCGCGCGACCCCGACGAGGCGGGGCAGCATCCAGGTCGCGCCGCTGTCCGGGCTGAACCCACGGGCCAGGAAGGGCTCCCAGAACGTGCTGTCCTCGGCGGCCACGGTGAAGTCCGCGGCGAGCGCGAGCTGGAAGCCGAGACCCGCGGCATATCCGCGCACCGCGCAGACGACCGGCAGCTGTATTTCCGACACCAGCTGGATCAGGCGGTGTGCCTGCAGTGCCGTGCGGCGCTGCACGCTGCCGGGGCGCGGCCGGGCGGCGCCGGCGGCGTTGGAGCTGACCCAGTCCGCCCCGGAGCAGAAGTGCGGGCCGCGTGTCTCGATCAGCACCACCCGCAGCGTGTCGTCGGTCGAGGCCTCCTCGAGGGCGTCGATGATCCGCCGCACCGCCACCGTGTCGAGCGCGTTGCGCCGCTGCGGGCGATCCAGGCCGATCCGCAGCACGCAGCCGTCATGGTCAAGGGCGACTCCCGGCTCGGGAGGCATGTCCACCATCGATCCGCTCCTCCAAGGCCTTCGAACACCCCACGGCACCATCGCCGCCCCCGTGCTGGCTGGCGGTGGCGCGGTGGCGTGCGTCGCGAGCAGCCTAGGCCGCACCGCTCGAAATGTCTAGAGGTATTCACCCGTGCAGGACCGCGACCGTTCAACCGGTCGCGGCGGTCGCGGACTCCACTGGCCAGGCGGCTCGGATCACACCGCACTCCCAACCCTACGCACCCAACGCGCTCCGGCGCGGGAGTCCGGGGCTGCCCGACATCCACGCACGGAAGCGGTGCGGCGCCAGACCTCGCCAGCACAAGCATCTCGGGCAAATTCCCCGCTCGGCCTGCCGACGGCCACCTTTACCGGGGCCCGGCAATCGTGATAGGCGAGCGGTATACCGAGATGTTATAGCTGGCCGCCGAAAGTTGTATTGGCCACAGTCGCCGGCAGCGTCCTAGCATCAGGAAATCCTCGCGGCGGCCGGCACCGCCGAAAGCAATGAGCCATCCGCGCCGCACGGTCCACAGGCAGGGCCGCCGCGGGTCCGAGTCGACGGCGGAAAAGGGTCGACACCCACCGCCAATGCAGAGCGGAGAGATTCATGGAAACGGATGACCGTGACTGGGCGCAGGAACTGGGACTTGACCGCCTGCCCACCCACACCATCGGAATGCGGGTTTCCGAGCTGCTCGACCTGAGCGGCAGAAAGGCGATCGTCACCGGGGCCGGCGGCGACGGGCTGGGCCAGGCCATCGCGAATCGCCTGGCCGGCCTCGGGGCCGATGTCGCGCTGGTCGGGCGCACTTTCTGGAAGGTCGAGAAGCGGGCCGCGGAGATCGAGCAGCGGTGGGGTGTGAAGGCATTCCCCGTTCTCGCCGACATGTCGGACTGGGATCAGGTGCACCGCGCGGTGCGGGAAAGCCACGAGGCACTCGGCGGGCTGGACATCATGGTGAACAACCCCGTGATGGTCGTCGGTGGCCCGTTCGAGAAGCACACCAAGGAGGACATCGACCAGACGGTACTCGGAAGCCTGACCATGATGATGTACGGCGCCCATGCCGCCCTGGAATACCTGCTTCCGCAGGGATCGGGGCGGATCCTCAACATCGGGGCGGTCGGCGGGCGGATCCAGCAGAAGGGCCTGACGGTCTACTGCGCGGCCAAGGCCGGTGTTATCGGCTTCACCCGCAACCTCGCGCACGAGGTCGCGCCGCGCGGTGTCAACGTTCTGGGCGTGGCGCCCGGAATCATGATCAATCCGACTCTGCGGCAGCGGGTTCTCGACCCGCAGAGCGAGCAGGACCTGGTGGGCCGCACCGCGGTGCTGAACTCGATCGTCAACCAGGTCCAGCTGGGACGGGTCTGCCTGCCGGAGGAGGTCGCCAACATGGTGGCCTATCTCGCCTCGGACGCCGCCAACTACATGTGCGGGCAGACCATCGACGTCGCCGGCGGCCAGTGGATGGGATGAGGAGCCGGACATGCGCGGACTCTCAGACAGGTCCTTCATCGTGGCGGGGGGGGCGACCGGTATCGGCGCCGGGGCGGCGCTGCGGCTGGGAGAGGAGGGTGCGGGCGTCGTCGTGGGTGACATCAACCTCGCCGGCGCGCAGGCGACCGTCGAGCGGATCACCAGGATCGGCGGCCAGGCGATCGCGGTGCACTTCGACCTCGCCGACGAGGAGTCCGTCCAGGCGCTGGTCGACGCGACGATCGCACGCTTCGGTGCCGTCGACGGCCTGTTCAACGTCGGCGCGGACCTCTCCCCCGGCAACCTCGGGCGGGACCGGACCCTGCTCGACACCGACCTCGACGTGTGGGCCCGCACGCTCGACGTCAACGTGGTCGGCTTCGTCCGGACGGCTCGCGCGGTTCTTCCGCACCTGCTCGCGAACGGCGGCGGGAGCATCGTCAACACCTCGTCGGGTGCGTCCGTCAGCGCCACAGATGGCAAGCGGCCCGCGTACGGGGCCTCCAAGTCGGCCGTCAACGCGCTCACCCGGCACATCGCGACCAACTGGGGCCGGGCGGGCGTGCGCTGCAACTGCGTGATGCCCGGCCTGGTCATGGGCGAGCTACAGGAACAGCAGAACGACATCGCCCTGCAGAAGATGTTCCTCGACCGGGTTCCCACGACCCGGCTGGGCCGCCCGAGCGACCTTGCCGCGGTGGTCGCGTTCCTGCTCTCCGACGACGCCGAATGGATCAACGGCCAGGTCTGGGCGATCGACGGCGGCGCCAACATGCGCAACTGACCCGCGGGCGACCCGGGAACAACCCGACAGACCGACAGACCGCAGGCGGACGGTTTCCCAGGCATGCGCGCCCACCTGCGTGCCCAAAGGAGTGATCATGGCATTACCTGACGAGCTGATGGACGCGGCCCGGGCGGCGACCGGGCTCGAGGACTTCGGTGAGCGGTCCTTCGAGGAAGGCCTGGAAATCCTCACCCGCGCCCTGCGGACCGAGGCGCGGCTGAACGCCACCGGGCAGGCGACGCTGCGCGGGCTTCTCGTCGGTCTCCTCTCCCAGCGCCTGCAGGTCGAGGACTGGTACCGACGCCATCCGGAGATCGACGACGAGCAGATCGTCGCGCCGCTGATCGGCCTGGGGCTGCCGCGCACCGGCTCGACCGCCCTTTCCTTCCTGCTCGCCGAGGATCCCGAGGCCCGCTCGCTGCGCATGTGGGAGGCCAACGCTCCGTGCCCACCGCCTTCTGTCGGCGAAGGCGTCGAGGACCGGATCGACCGCGGCCGGACGGAGGTGGAGTTCCGCACGAAGACGTCGCCGCGCCGCGGCCGGCTCGTGCCCGCCAGCRCCACCGGGCCGACCGAGTGCCAGAGCCTGATGGCGCTCGACTTCAAGGCGCACTACTTCCAGGCCTTCGCGCACATCCCCACCTATTCGAAATGGCTGCTCGAGAGCGCGGGCCTCACCACCACGTACCGGTACGAGCTGCGCGTCCTCAAACTGCTGCAGTGGGGTTTCCCGAACCAGCCCTGGCGACTCAAGTGCCCGTCCCATCTTCTTTTCCTGGACCAGCTCGCCGAGGTCTTCCCGGACGCCCGCTTCGTCATGACGCATCGGGATCCGGCCGAGGTCATGGTGTCGGTCGCGGACCTCTACGCCGCGGTCGCCCGCTCCTACTCCGACGACATCGACCTGCCCTACCTCGGCGCGCTCAACGTCGAGCACTGGTCGGTGGGAATGGAGCGAGCGCTGGCGTTCCGGGACAAAGGTGGCGACGGCCGGTTCTACGACATCGACTTCCGGGCCATGCAGCGTGATCCGATCGGTGAGGTGACCGGGCTGTACACCTGGCTGGGCGAGCCGGTCACCGCCGCCTTCGGAGCCGGAATGCGGCGCTGGTGGGAGGAGAACGCGCAGCAGCGCGAAGCCAACGTGCACCCGGACCCGGCCACCTTCGGCCTCGACATCGACGAGATCCGACCGCTGTTCGCCGCCTACACCACCCGGGCCGCGCAGTGGACCACCCGCGAGACCTCGACCAGCGGCGCAGAAGGGCACGGCCATCATGGCGACTGACCCGTCGATTTCCTTCTCCGGCGGCCTGCCCGCCGAGCGGGAGTACTTCTTCCCGGCCCGGCCGGACAATCCGCAGATGCGGGATTCGGCCAGCTTCTGGATCGCCGACGACAGGGGCGAGATCGGGCTGCCCCGGTTCGGGATCGAGGCCGTCGGTGCGAACTGGGACGAACACCTCGTCACGTTCAACCTGGTGTTCAGGGACGGCCGGGTCTACCGGCTGCGCGGCAAGGGCACCCCGCACTCACCGTTCAACGCCGCCGGCGAGCCGGCGATTCTCGGCGCCGGCGGGCTCGCGTTCGAGGTGATCGAACCGTACCGGACGTGGCGGGTGACCTACGACGGTCCGGCCGTCGCCACCACGTCACAGCGGCTCATCGACGGCGACCAGACCGGACCGACGGTCAACCTCCGCGTCGAGGTGAGCACCACGATGGCCGTGCCGCCGTGGGAGCAGGGCGCGCTCCTGACGGACGCGGCCGCGCTGCTGCACAACACCAGCGACGGCGACATGATGGGCCACGGCCCGCGGATCGAGCAGTTGTTCACCGCCGCCGGAACCGTCGAGGTCGACGGGGAGACACACACGTTCACCGGCAGTGGCCTGCGGATCAAGCGGCAGGGTGTGCGGCATCTGGAGGAGTTCCGCGGGCACGCCTGGCAGTCCGCGGTGTTCCCCAGTGGGAAGGCGTTCGGCTACATCACCTACCCGCCGCACCCGGACGGCCGGCCCGTCTTCAACGAGGGCTACCTCTATCTCGGCGAGGGGAAGCTCGTTCCCGCCCGGGTGGTCGAGGCGCCCTGGCTGCGCAGGCTGGTCCCGGCGGGTGACCCGGTGCCGGTGGTGTTCGAGTCCGAGCTCGGAATCACCCGCATCGAGGGTGTCACCGCGCTGACCACGCATGACACGGCCTTCCGGCCGGAGCTGCCGAACTTCCCGGTGCTGTTCCAGGGCGAATGCCGCTACACCTGGGACGGTGAGGAGACCTACGGCATGCTCGAGCGATCCACCGTGCGCGAACTGATCGAGTGGACATGAGCGCGGGAGGCAGTTCTCCGGCCGCGGGTCACCTGAGCCATCTGCAGCGCCTGGAGGCGGAGAGCATCCAGATCTTCCGGGAGGCCGCCGCCGAGTCGGAACGACCGGTGATGCTTTACTCGGTCGGCAAGGACAGCTCGGTCATGCTGCATCTGGCAATAAAGGCCTTCTACCCGTCGAAGCCGCCGTTCCCGCTGTTGCATGTGGACACGACGTGGAAGTTCCGGGCCATGTACGAGTTCCGTGACCGGCTGGTGGCCGAGCGGGGCCTGGATCTGGTCGTCCACCAGAACCCGGACGCGGTGCAGCGGGGCATCAACCCGTTCGACCACGGCTCCGCGCTGCACACCGACATCTGGAAGACCGAGGGCCTCAAACAGGCTCTGGACAAGTACGGGTTCGACCTCGCGTTCGGCGGGGCACGCCGCGACGAGGAGAAGTCCCGCGCCAAGGAACGGGTCTTCTCCATCCGCTCGGCGGCGCACCGGTGGGACCCGAAGGACCAGCGGCCGGAGCTGTGGAGTCTTTACAACACCCGCAAGGCACCGGGGCAGTCGATCCGGGTGTTCCCCCTGTCGAACTGGACCGAGCTGGACATCTGGCTCTACATCCACCGGGAGAACATCCCGATCGTCCCGCTCTACCTCGCCGCGCCACGGCCCGTCGTCGAACGCGACGGCGCGCTGATCATGGTGGATGACGACCGGATGCCGCTGGCCCCGGGCGAGGTCCCCGAGCAGCGCTCGATCCGCTTCCGGACACTGGGCTGCTACCCGCTGACCGGCGCCGTCGAGTCGGAGGCCTCGACACTCCTGGAAATCATCCAGGAGATGCTGCTGACGACGAGCTCGGAACGCCAGGGCCGGGTCATCGACCACGACTCGTCCGGGTCGATGGAGAAGAAGAAGCACGAGGGGTATTTCTGATGGCGCACGTGACCGACGATCTCGTCGCCGACGACATCGAAGAATACCTGCGCCGGCATGAGAACAAGTCGATGCTGCGGTTCATCACCTGCGGCAGCGTCGACGACGGCAAGTCCACCCTGATCGGCCGGCTGCTCTACGACGCGAAACTCGTCTTCTCCGACCAGCTCGCCGCCCTCGAATCCGACTCGAAGAAGGTGGGCACCCAGGGCGGCGACCTCGACTTCGCGCTGCTCGTCGACGGCCTGGCAGCCGAGCGCRAACAGGGCATCACCATCGACGTCGCCTACCGGTTCTTCTCCACCGAGAAACGCAAGTTCATCGTCGCCGACACCCCGGGCCATGAGCAGTACACACGCAACATGGTCACCGGCGCGTCGACGGCGCAGCTCGCGGTCATTCTCATCGACGCCCGCAAGGGGGTCCTCACCCAGACCCGGCGACACAGCTACCTGGTGTCACTACTCGGGATCCGTAACGTCGTCCTCGCGGTGAACAAACTCGACCTCGTCGACTACTCGCAGGACGTCTTCGCCGCGATCGAGGCCGACTACCGGGCCTTCGCCGCGCGGATCGGGCTGGAAGGCGACGCCATCCACGCCATCCCGCTCTCGGCGCTGCGCGGCGACAACATCACCGCGCCCTCGCCGAACACGCCCTGGTACACAGGGCCGACACTCGTCGGGCACCTGGAGACCGTCCAGATCGTCGACGCTGCCTCCGCCGGGCCGTTCCGGCTGCCGGTGCAGTGGGTGAACCGGCCCGACCTGGACTTCCGCGGCTTCTCCGGCCAGGTCGCCGGCGGCGTGATCCGCCCCGGCGACAAGGTCCGGGCCCTGCCCTCCGGCCGGGAAAGCACCGTCACCCGCATCGTCACCGCGGACGGCGACCTGCCCGCCGCCACCGCCGGGCAGTCCGTCACCCTCACCCTCGCCGACGAGATCGACATCTCCCGCGGCGACGTCCTCACCGCCGCCGACAACCCCGCCGAGGTCGCCGACCAGTTCGAGTGCCACCTCGTCTGGATGGCGGGCGAACCGATGCTGCCCGGCCGGCCCTACCTGCTCAAACTCGGCACCCGCACCGTCACCGCGACCATCGCCCAGCCGAAGTACAAGGTCAACGTCAACACCCTGGAACAGAGCGCGACGAAAACCCTCGAGCTCAACGAGATCGGCGTCGCGAACCTCAGCCTCGACCGGCCCGTCCCGTTCGACCCCTACACCGCCAACCGGAACACCGGCGGATTCGTTCTCATCGACCGCTTCACCCACGCCACCGTCGCCGCCGGCCTCCTGCACTTCGCGCTCCGCCGGTCGCACAACATCCACTGGCAGGCCGTCGAGGTCGACAAGGCCGCCCGCGCCCGGCGAAAGGACCAGCGCCCGGCCGTCGTCTGGTTCACCGGCCTGTCCGGCGCCGGCAAGTCGACCATCGCGAACCTCGTCGAGAAACGGCTCCACGACCAGGGTCACCACACCTACCTGCTCGACGGCGACAACATCCGCCACGGCCTCAACAAGGACCTCGGCTTCACCGAGGCCGACCGCGTCGAGAACATCCGCCGCGTCGCCGAAGTCGCAAAACTCATGGCCGACGCCGGTCTCATCGTGCTGACGGCGTTCATCTCCCCGTTCCGCGCCGAACGCCAGCTCGCTCGCGACCTCCTCGACGAAGGCGAGTTCGTCGAGGTCTTCGTCGACACCCCGTTGGACGTCGCCGAGGCCCGCGACCGCAAGGGCCTCTATGCCAAGGCCCGCCGCGGCGAACTGACCAACTTCACCGGCATCGACTCGCCGTACGAGGCGCCGATCCACCCCGAGATCCACCTCGACGCCTCCGGTGCCGCCCCCGCCGACCAGAGCGCCGAGCAGGTCGTCGCGTACCTCCGGGACGCCGGCCTTCTCGTCGCACCAGCCGAACAGGCCCCGTGACCAGCATGAACCAACTGACCGGAACGGATGATCCGAGCGACGCGAAGGATCTGACCAGCGCGGAGGATCTGACCAGCGCGGAGGGTGCGGCCGGCCTGGACGATCACGCGCTCGCCGCCTGGCTCGCCGGGCGGGCCGGCGCCCACCTGATCGCCATCCGTTCCCAGGGCGGGCAGGAAGGCGACCGGCAGTCCAACGAGCTGCTGCTGGACCTGCTGGCAGCGGCACGCCCCGACGACGCGGTCCTCTCCGAGGAGAGCGCCGACGACCTGGCGCGCCTGGACCGGGAGCGGGCCTGGGTCATCGACCCGCTCGACGGCACCCGCGAGTACGGCGAACCGCCCCGCGAGGACTGGGCCGTCCACGTCGCTCTGGCCGTGCGCGGCGAACCGGTGGTGGGCGCCGTCGCGTTGCCCGCCGCCGGTCTCGTCCTGCACACCGGCGCACCGCCGACGCTGGCCCCCCGCCCGCCGGGGCCGATCCGGCTCGCCGTCTCACGGACCCGCCCGCCGGCCTGCGTCGACCAGCTGCTCGGCCGACTGGACGCCGAACTGGTGCCGATGGGCTCCGCCGGCGCCAAGGCCATGGCGGTCGTCCGCGGCGAGGCCGATGTCTACGCCCATTCCGGCGGGCAGTACGAATGGGACTCCTGCGCACCCGTCGCCGTCGCCGCCGCCGCGGGCCTGCACGTCTCCCGGCTGGACGGAGCCGCCCTGCGCTACAACCAGCCGAATCCCTATCTCCCGGACCTTCTCATCTGCCGTCCGGCGCTCGCCGACCGCATTCTCGACGCCCTCCGGAACCTCTGACCCCGCCGCGGGAAACGGGCTCCGGCCGCCGGGTTCCCGACGGTGCGCGAATATTCCAAACAACTCAGGAAGTGACGTGGTGTTGCGCTTCATCTACCACTATCCGGAAACGAACGGAGCCGAGCGCGACATGCTCGACGCCGGTTCGCTGCAGGAAGTGGCGGCCGCGGCCGAGAAGGCCGGATTCCACGGATTCTGTCTCAGCGAGCATCCCGCCCCGGGCGCCCGCTGGCTCGACAACGGCGGCCATCAGAGCCTCGACCCGTTCGTCGCACTCGGATTCGTGGCGGCTGCCACCGAGCGGCTGCGGCTGCACACGAACCTGACCGTCGCACCGTATCGGAACCCGTTCCTGTTGGCGAAGGCCGCGGCGACCGTCGACAAGCTCTCCGGCGGGCGCATGGTGCTCGGTCTCGGGACCGGTTACATGAAATCCGAGTTCCACGCGCTCGGGGTGGACTTCGAGGAGCGCAACACCCTGTTCGACGAGGCGCTGGACGTCCTTCCGCTGCACTGGAGCGGCGAACCGTTCAGCTACCGGGGCGTGCATTTCGAGGCTCGCAACGTCATCGCCCGGCCGCGGCCGCTCCAGGCACCCATCCCGATCTGGATCGGCGGGAACTCGAAGCTGACCCGCCGCCGGGTCGCCCAGCGTGCGCAGGGCTGGATGCCGCTGATCGGGCCGCCGGAGCTCAGCAGCGCCGTCCGCACGGCCGCGATCGGCTCGCTGGCCGACCTCGCCGAGCGCATCAGCGAGGTCCGTGACGCCGCTGCGGCCGCCGGGCGCACGGACATGATCGACGTGCAGTACTCCTACAAGGACCGGTCCATGGCCACGCCCACCCTCGACGCCGACCGGCACCGCGCGGCCCTGGCCGACATCGAGAAGGCCGGCGTCACCACCGTCGTCATCTCCAGCCCGTCGGTCTCGGCCCAGGCCACCGTCGAGTTCCTCGAGGCCTTCGGCGCCACCTACCTGTTCTGACAGCCCACGAGACGACCGACAACCGGAGCCTTTACCTCCATTTCGCTGCGATGAAAGGCAGCTCACTGCTAGAGTCCGCCATCGTGCTGGAGTTGGGCCAGTAGCGGGCAGCTGTTCGGAGTGGCCGACGAGTTCCGCTCGGCCGCTCCGCAGCCCGGTTCCTCGGTCCGGCGAATCATCCTGGCTTCGGCACACCATGCCGACGCCCGTCGATGATTCCGACCCGGCCACCGAGGAGAGAACGTGAAACTGGGCTTTGCCATGCCGCATCTGTTGCGACTGAAGGCCACCTGCCAGCCGTGGGAGGCAGCCGTGACCGGCGCCGACCAGACCCGACTGGCACGGTGGGCGGAGAAGCTCGGCTACGCCATGATCGCGGTGCCCGAGCACCACATCATTCCCAGGGCACATGTCGACCTGTCGGGGCCGCACTATTTCAGCGCCTTCCCGGCCATGGGTTACTGGGCGGGCGCGACGGAGCAGATCCGGGTCAACTCCTGCATCTCGATCCTGCCGTTGCAGAACCCGATCGTGACCGCGAAGGCGATCTCCACGATCGACTGGCTTTCCAGCGGCCGGGTCACGGTGACGTTCGCGGTCGGCTGGCTCAAGGAGGAGTTCGACATCCTCGGTGTTCCCTTCCACGAGCGCGGTGCGCGGGCCGAGGAGTACATCCGAGCGATCATCGAGCTGTGGACCAGCGACACGCCGGAGTTCGAGGGGCGGTTCGTCTCGTTCCGGGATGTCGCCTTCGAGCCGAAGCCCGTCCAGAAGCCGCATCCGGTGGTCTGGTTCGGCGGTGACGCCGACCCGGCACTGCGGCGGGTCGCCCGCTACTCGTCCGGGTGGTGGCCGTTCCTCACCAGGCCCGAGGACATTCCGGCCCGGCTCGACTTCATCAGATCCCAGCCCGACTACAACGGCCGTCTGGCCGAGGTGTTCTACGGCCTGGGCACCGCCCGCATCGGCGAGGGCCATGCCGTCAGGAAGGACCCGCACGCCCGGCCTGGAATGCCGAAGCAGGAGATCATCGACCGCCTCGGCTGGTTCTCGGAACTCGGCGTCACCATGAGCTCGGTGCCCGTTCCCAGCCTCAACCACATCGAGGAGTACTACGACTACACCCAGTGGGTCGCCGAGGAGATCATGCCCGCGATTCGCTGACGTGGCAGGCACTTCTACGCGCCGGTCGGGGAACTCGGACCTACTCGCGGCACCTAGGAAGCGAGGGATTGGCCCCGTCGACTCCGAAGCTCTACCGGCTCCCGCCCCAGGGTGCGGGGCCGCCCCCGGTCCTCAATCCGACCCGGCCGCCTCCCCCAGTCGGTTAACGATCATCCCCGGCGGAACTCGCGGGCCATGCGCGCGCCGGGGCGATAAGGTCCCCCCGACGTCGACGATGGGGTAGACGGATGGACACGCAACAGCCGGTGGACAGCACAGGCCCGCGCGATCGCTGGTGGGGTTCCTACGCGAGCCGGGCATCCGGGATGCTCGCCTCCGAGGTCCGGGCCCTGTTCGCGGTCGCGAGCCGGCCGGAGATCGTCTCCCTCGCCGGCGGCATGCCCGCCGTCGACGCGCTCCCCCTCGAAGCGGTCGCGGCCACCACGTCAGACCTGATCACCCGGCGCGGGGCGGTCGCGCTGCAGTACGGCTCGGCGCAGGGCGACCCGCAGCTGCGGGCCCGGATCTGCGATGTGATGGCCATGGAGGGCATCACGGACGCCCACCCGGACAACGTGGTGGTGACCGTCGGCTCACAGCAGGCGCTGGACCTGCTCACCAGGGTGTTCATCGACCCCGGGGACGTCGTCCTCACCGAGGGCCCGACGTACGTCACCGCGATCAACACATTCGCCGCCTACCAGGCGCGGGTCGTGCACGTGCCGATGGACGCCGACGGGCTCAGCCCGGAGGCGCTCCGGGAGACCCTGGCCCGGCTTGCCACCGAAGGCTCCCGGGTGAAGATGCTCTACACGGTGCCGACGTTCCAGAACCCGAGCGGTGTCACCCTCACGGTCCCGCGCCGTGGCGAGGTGGTCGAGGCCTGCCGGCGCGCCGGGGTGCTGGTGGTCGAGGACAACCCGTACGGGCTGCTCTCGTTCAACGGCGATCCGATCCGCGCGATGCGCGCGGACGCCCCCGACGATGTCGTCTACCTGGGCTCGTTCTCGAAGACGCTCGCGCCGGGGATGCGGGTCGGCTGGGCGCTGGCGCCGCCTCCGGTGGCGGCCCGTCTGGTCCTCGCCGCGGAGTCCGCGATTCTGTCGCACTCGATGTTCACCCAGCTCACAGTCGAGCAGTACCTGGCGACCCAACCGTGGCCCGAGCAGCTCAAAGCCTTCCGGGAGATGTACCGGGAACGCCGGGACGCCATGCTCGAAACCCTCGCCGAGACCATGCCGGCCGACAGCACCTGGACCCGGCCGGACGGCGGGTTCTTCATCTGGCTCACGCTGCCGGAAGGCGTCGACGCGAAGGCGATGCTGCCCCGGGCGATCGCCGCCCGGGTCGCCTACGTCCCCGGAACCGGCTTCTACGCGGATGGATCCGGCCGAAACGCGATCCGGATCTCCTACTGCTATCCGCCACCGGACCGGGTCCGTGAGGGCGTGCGCCGGCTCGCCCGGGTGTTGCACGCCGAGCTCGACCTACGCGACACGTTCGCCCCCCGCCGTCCCAACGACCAGTGAAGGGCACCACGATGACCGACCTGGGACGTGTGCTCGTCCTCGCCGGAGGCCTGTCCGTCGAGCGGGAGGTCTCACTGAGTTCAGGCAGCCGGCTCCACGAGGCGCTGAGCCGCATCGGGGTCGACACCGAACTCCGTGACGTCGACGACGCGACCCTGACCGCGCTCGCGGGGGACCCGCCCGCGGTCGTGATCCCTGTCCTGCACGGAACCTCCGGGGAGGACGGCACGATCCGCGAGGTGCTCGACCTGTACGGTCTGCCGTACGTCGGCGCGGAACCGGCGGCGTGCCGATCAGCGTTCGACAAGGCCGCCGCGAAGGCGACCGTGACCGCGTCCGGGATCAGCACCCCGCGGGCCGTCACGCTGCCCCGTGAGGCGTTCCACGATCTGGGTGCGGCCCAGCTCATCGACCGTGTTGTGGGCCGGCTCGGCCTGCCGCTGGTGGTGAAGCCCCGCGCGGGCGGGTCGTCGTTCGGAGTCGGGCGGGTCGAGGAGGCCGGGCAGCTCGCCGAGGCGCTGATGGCCTGCTTCGGCTATCACGACTGGGCGCTCATCGAGCAGGCCGTCACCGGCGTTGAGATCGCCGTCGGTGTCGTGGACACCGGCAGTGGTCCGATCGCACTGCCCGCGGTCGAGATCGAGCCGGTGACCGGCCCGTACGACTACGCCGCGCGGTATACCCCGGGCGCCACCACGTTCATCACCCCGGCCCGGCTGCCCGCCGCGGTGCTGGACGCCGCAGCGGCAGCGGCCGTCACGGCACACCAGGCGCTCGGGTTGCGTGACCTGTCCCGCACGGACCTGATCGTGGACGCCGCCGGGGTGCCGCGGTTCCTGGAGGTGAACGTGGCGCCGGGGATGACCGACACCAGCACCTGGCCGATGGGTCTGGAAGCCGCCGGACTTGAGTTCGGGGTGGTGTGCCGGGACCTGGCGGCAGCCGCGCAGAACCGGTCCCGGCGTCGCTGACCGGCAGGCGCGGTCCTCCGGCCGCACCGACCGCACCGACCGCACCGACCGCACCGACGATCACAACAGGTACGGAACCGACCCCGTAGAGCCACCCAATCCAACCCCCGAGCAGCGATTATTTGGCGTCCTATATTTTTATGGCCGCCTAGATTGCGGATCTTGAGGGGGACATATGGCGGACGGTGTCAGGCACGCGGCGCGGCCGGCCGGAACCCGGTTGCTGGGCCTCGGGGCCTACCGCCCGGCACAGCTGATCACCAGCGAGGAGCTGGGCCACCGCTTCGGCCGCACGGCCCAGTGGATCGAGTCCCGCACCGGTTTCGCGACCCGGCGGGTCGCCGCGGCGGACGAGACCGTGCACAGCATGGCGACCGTGGCGGCGCAGGAGGCGGTGCACGACAGCCAGGTGTCCGCGGCGGAGATCGACCTCGTCATCGCGGCGACCTGCAGCACCGACGGGACGGGCGGCGTCGCCGCCGAGGTCGCCGCCGCGTTGGGCGCGCCGCACGCGGGGGCCCTCGACCTCAACGCCGCCTGCGCCGGCTTCTGCTACGCGGTCGCGGCGGCCTCGGACGCGGTGCGGGCCGGTTCGGCGCGCCACGTGGTCGTCGTCGCGTCCGAGAAGATGACGGCGCGGGTCGACCCCGATGACCTGGGCACATCGATCATCTTCGGGGACGGGGCCGGCGCAGCTGTGATCGGCCCGGGCGGCGACGACGCGATCGGGCCGGTCGTCTGGGGCCACGACGGCTCCCAGTCGTCGCTCATCCGGATCGACGAGACCACCGGTCGGCTGCGGATGGAGGGCCAGGCGGTCTTCCGGTGGGCCGTCTCCACCGCCCTCGACGTCGCGCTCGCCGCCTGTGCGCGGGCCGGGATCTCGCCGGCCGATCTGGCCGCCTTCGTCCCGCACCAGGCCAACCTGCGCATCGTGGACGCCGTCGCGGCCAAGATCGGCGCGACCTCGGCCGTGGTCGCCCGCGACGGCGCCGACTGCGGGAACACCTCGGCCGCGTCCATCCCACTCGCGCTGCACGGGCTGCGCCGCCAGCGCGCGGTCGCCGCGGGAGACCTGGCGCTGCTGGTCGGCTTCGGCGCCGGGCTGAGCTGGGCCGCCCAGGTCGTCCGCGTGCCCTGACAGCCTCCGCGTCCCGCCACCGGGACAAGCGCTGTCCTGCACGCGGACCGGCCCGGCTGACACACTTCGAGCCATGAGCCTCACCGCCGCCCAGGGGCCGCTGGGCCCGACGCCCGCCGGGCGCTTCTCCGCCCCGGTGCCCGCCGGTGTCGTCTATGTCGAGCCGCACCCGCGCCGGGTGCAGGCCGTCCGCGACGGCCAGAAGGTGATCGACACCGAGGCGGCGGTGCTCGTGCACCGGTCGATGCGGCCGCTGGCCTACGCGTTCCCGCTCGACGTGGTGGGCACCCTGCCCGGCGAGCCGCTGCCCGAGGCACCGGGCTATTTCACGATCCCGTGGGACGCCGTCGACGAATGGTGGGAGGAGGGGCGCCGGCTCGTGCACTACCCGGCGAACCCCTACCACCGGGTCGACTGCCGGCCGACGACGCGCCGCCTGCGAGTCGAGGCCGCCGGTGAGGTCCTGGTGGACACGTCCGACACCGTGATCCTCTTCGAGACGTCGCTGAACGCCAGGCTCTACGTGGATCCGGTGCACGTCCGGACCGACCTGCTGCGGCGCAGCGGCACCACGAGCTACTGCAACTACAAGGGCAACGCCACCTGGTGGACGGCCGTGGTCGGCGACACCGTCCTCGCGGACGTCGCCTGGAGCTACGACGAGCCGTTGCCCGAGAGCCTGCAGGTCGGCGGCTTCCTCAGCTTCGACCCGGAGGTCTGCACGGTCACCGCGGAACTCCCGGCCGGGTCCGTCATGCCGGAGAACATGTGCGACGGCTCGTGCGCGGTCCCCGTCCGCGTGGGCTGAGCGCTCCTGCTCCCCCGCGAAGTATTCCCTGGAAACACGAGTGGTGTGCCGGGCCGACAATCGCGGCCGGCCCGGCACACCATCTGCGCTTAGTGCTGACTGTCTGCCAGATCAGCAGTCGCGGGTGAAGGGCTTGTTGGCGAAGCGGTCGGCGAGGAAGTTCACGGCGTCACTCTGCGAGGTGAAGATGACGGTGGCGTGCTCGCCGAGGTAGTCCTTCCAACGGACAGGTGCCCCCGCCGCGCAGTAGGTGTCCTTCAACGCCACGCCCTGCGGCCGCGCGACCAGTTCGTCGATCGGCCAGGCGTGCCACATGAAGGTCGGCACCTTCGGCGCGACCGCGCCCAGCTTCTGCTCGTTGAGGCGGGTCTGCCAGGCCACGGTGTTCAGCGGGTTGCTCGTCGTGTAGTCGCTGATCTTCCGGAACGGGTAGATGATCAGTGATTCCACACAGTCGTCACTGAAGTCACCGAAGAACTTCTTGCCGTTGGCGTTGAGGTAGCTTTCCAGGTCCAGTTCGGGGTAGGCCGCGTCGAGCCCGAGGGCGGCCATCGCCAGGACGGCGAAACCGAGGCCGCCGTCAAGCTGCTTGGAGACCGCCAGCAGATCGGCGGGAATGCCGCCGGCCGAGATGGCCTTCAGGTTCAGTTCCGGGGCGTAGCTGGGCTGCAGTTCGCCGGCCCACGCGGCGGCGCCGCCACCCTGCGAGTAACCCAGCAGGCCGACGGGGTTCGCGGTGCTCAGGCCGGTCTCCGGCAGCCGCTGGGCGGCGCGCACGATGTCGAGGACCGCACGGCCCTCGGAACGACCGACGACGTAGGTGTGTGTCCCGGGGGTGCCGAGCCCTTCGTAGTCGGTCATTGTCACGGCGAAGCCCTTGGCGAGTGCCTTGTCGATGAAGCCCTGGTTCTGGGCAACACTGACCAGCGGGTTCTTCGACGGGGCGCATCCGTCGCCCAGACCGACGGTGCCGGAGCCGAGCGAGACGATCGGCATGCCGACCGGGCTCTTGCCCTTCGGCACGTAGATCGTGCCGGAGACCGCGTTCGGCTGCCCCAGCGCGTTCTGGGAGAGGTACAGGACGAGGTACGAGCTCGCGTTGCCGGAATCGGCCTGCTTGCGGTACCAGATCACGTCACCGGGATTACCCGCGGGCAGCGGGGACGGTGGGGTGTAGAAGGCATCGCCGGCCGGTCCTTCGACAGCGGCGGCGGCAGGAGTGGCGATCGCGGCCGGAAGCACGACGCCCAGCGTGGCAAGTGCCAGCGCTGCCGCGAGTGAGCCGATTTTCGTTCGTGACCACAGACCTCGGCTCGATAAGTTCGGGCGCATGTCGATCAACCTTCTTTCCTTGTCCCGGTAACGGCGCGGCAGCGGTCGCGACCGATCCCCGGAGCCGGGAGGGCTCCGGACAACAGCGCGGCCGAGCACCGCCTTCCAGCAAGTTACCGGTGGGTGTTACCAGCGGGTGTTACCTACCGGTAGGGTCCGGACCGTAGCAAGTCCGGCGCCTTTTGCCCATACCGAGACTGGAATCACGTCTCGAAGCGCCCTCGACTGCGGTCTCCAGCTGCCCGAATCCCGGGGTCACCGGACCGGGGCACAGCCTTGCGGCGACCCGGCGAGCGAACGGTCTTCCCAGCTCAGGAGCGTTATCGACCGCTTCTCACCCGCGCTGGAGGGGTGCCGGCGCGGGCAGGGCCGGAGCCACGCCGAGGCCGGATCCGGCGGGGTTCCGACGCGGCTCACCGCCTGGCACCAAAGTGGTCTTTCGTTCGGGGCAACCGGGTGATTCCGACGTCAGATGCGGGCAACCACCGGTCGGCGGGTGCCGCCGTTGACGGTGTTCCACGCTCGTCGAGGCCCAGTTCTCCCCACTCATGCACAACCGGCCCCCGAAGTTTCGCCGCGCATGATCCCCTGAGGTGACATGTGTCTTACTCAGTGCGCTCACACGGAGACGGGGGTCTGACCGGTATGCCCGAGCACCTGACCGGGAACGTCCTGGAGGCCGACTACCTCGTCGACCTTTCCAACGTCGTTCGGCGACCGGGACCACGAGGGCCGGGGCTCTACCGGCTTGACCAGGTCATCGACGCGCTGATCGACCGGGACCACGACCCCGACGTGGTCCTCTATCTCGTCGCCGACCGCAGCCTCCCCCATGCCGGGCTGCCGCACGCGGACACCCGCACGCTGCGGGACTGGGAACAGGCGGGGCTGGTCGAGCTGCTCGGCGACGCGGACGTCCGGCTGCTGGAGCTCGCCGAGCTCACCGGGCTCAGTGTCATCACCCGAGACCGCTACCGTGGCCATCGCACCGAGTTCCCCTGGCTGCAGGGCAACAAGGACCAGTTCATCGAGCCGTTCATCGAGCGCGACGAACACGAAGGGCACCACGGGCACCAGGGGCCGGACGGACCCGAAGGGCGCCTGCTCCTACGCGACGTCGACATGGGGGTCGTGGACGACTGGAACATCTCTCGTTATGCCGAGCACGACGTCCTGAAAAAACAGGGTGTGCTGACCCGGTTCGACGTCCTCGAACGTGCGTGGCGCTGCCCGCACCACGCCTGCACCCTCTATGACCGCGACCACGGCAGTTTCGTGCTGATCCCGCGGATCCGGGCCGGCGAGCCGACCTGCGAGCTRCACGGCTCGCGGCTGCTCGACGAAGGCCCCCGCCCCGGCGCCGCCGCGATGAAGGTCCTCGTCGACCGCAGGTGCGTCGACCGGTTCGTCATCCCCTCCGGCACCGAGGTGGTGGTCGGCCGGGCGCCGGTGGACGGCYATTCCCTCGACCCCTGGCTGGCCAACCACGAACGCCTCAAGGTCAGCCGCCGCCATTTCGCCCTGTCGTTCGCGGACGGGAACCTGACCATCCGGGACGTCAGCACGTACGGCACCCACCTTCAGCTCGCGCCCGGCGCCCCGCTGACCGTGCTGCGCGGCACCGAACGAATTCTGGGCGTGGGCGAGAAGGTGCGATGCACCCGCCGGATCACCCTCACCCGCAGCGGCCGCCGCTTCCCGAACGAACTACGCACCAAGCGTGCCCAGCTGACAACAGAAGACCACGAGGCCACCCAGTAAGCCAGAGCTGTCGCACTGACCGATTAACCCACAACCCGCCGATGACGACCGGCAAGCATACCCACGTGCGCGGACATACCTGTCCGCACCGGACCGACAGGCAAGTCCGTGGCGGGCCTGTTTGACGGCAGCCTGTACCCACGTCGGGGTGCGGCGTTCGAGTGATTAGAGTTGTGCGCCACGCGCCGGCGCAGGCGCGACTCAGAGCCGGTCACGCGCGCCTGTTGCGCATGTCCTGACAGGGGAGACACCGGGTCATGCTTCTTGACCAGGCACGGGTGGCAGCGGCGCTGCCCGGCTACGATCTCGGCAACGAGATCGGCGCGGGATCCTTCGGACTGGTACTGGCAGGCTGGCACCGCAACCTGCAACGCGAGGTGGCGATCAAGGTGCTGGCCTCGGGCGGGCGTCGCCGGCCCTTCGGCGCCGGCGAGGCGCAGATAATGGCGAGTCTCGACCACCCGCATATCGTCCGCGTCCATGACTTCCGCCCAGGTGACGACTTCGATGTGATCGTGATGGAGATGCTGGCCGGCGGAAGCCTTTCCCGCCGGCAACGAGAAATGGGTCAGGAGGAGTTCTGCGCGGTCGGCCTGGCGGTCGCCGGGGCCCTGAGCTACGCGCATTCTCGTGGCGTGCTGCACCGTGACATCAAGCCCGACAATGTGATGTTCGATTTTGCGGGCCATGTGAAGGTGGTCGATTTCGGGATAGCGAAGCGGGTGTTCGGGTCCGCGGCCACCGCGAGCGCGGTCATCGGCACCCCGTTATTCATGGCCCCTGAGCAGGTCGCACGCGGCCGGCTTGGACCGGCCACAGATCTGTACGCGTTGGGCATGATGCTCTTCCTGCTGCTCGCCGGGAAGACTCCCTTCGACGGTGAATGGTCTGACGAGGTCTTCGGAGAACCTCACCTGGCACGGCCCGGCCACAGTATTCGGCGCCCGGCCGGGGTTCCTCCATCAGTCGCCGACGTAATACTGCGGGCGCTGGCGAAGGACCCGGGGGGCCGGCCGCCGTCCGCGAAGGCATTCGCGATCGACCTCGCCGAAGCGGCCGCGGACAGCTACGGCCCGGGCTGGCTCGGTCGCTCGGGGATCCGGGTGCATCTGGACGACGACGTCCGTGCCGCTGCCGAGGCTCGCTCCGTCCTCCCGATCGCGGTAGCGGCCGCGACCATTCCGCGAACGATCGACCCCGCTGGCCAACCGGCGCCAGCTCCGAATCCATCCCGGTCCGCCCGGTCTGGGCAGCAGAAGTCGCGCTCGCATCGCCGCTCCACGCGGCCGCGACTCCGTCGGCGTGGCGCGGCAGCCACCGGCGTGCTGCTGCTGTCCGCGGTCGCCGCACTTCTCTTCGCCACCATCAGCCGGGGAGCAGGTGACACCAGACCCCATCAGGTGGGTCTGCTGGAGGGCCACACCGACTGGGTGACGGCCGTTGCCTTCTCTCCGAACAGGCGCACGCTGGCCAGCGGCGGCCGGGACAGAGCGGTACGGCTGTGGGATGTGAGTGATCCATTCCACGCGCATCCAATCGGTGCTCCCCTGCTCGGGCACACCGACGGAGTCACCTCGGTCGCCTTCTCTCCCGACGGGCGGACCCTGGTCTCCGCCGCCAAGGACAGCACAGTGCGCCTGTGGGACGTCACCGACCCGTCCAGGGCTCGTTCTCTCGGCACCCCGCTGCCAGTGGCCGGCGGCTACGCGCACGCGGTGGCGTTCCCGTCGTTCGCGGGCCGCGTCATGGATGGACGTGGACGTGTTCTGGCCAGCGGCGGCGAAGTCGGCCGGGTGCAGTTGTGGGATCTCACTGATCCGTCCGCGCCGCGACCGTTCGGTCAGTCTTTCGCCGCACACGACGACCTGGTGTGGTCGGTCGCGTTGTCCTCGGAAGCGCGAACGCTGGCCAGCGGCAGCCTGGACGGCACCGTGCGGCTGTGGGACGTGAGCGATCCGGATCATCCTCACCCGCTCGGCGCACCGCTGGACGGTCACCGCGGTGGCGTCTACACGGTGGGGTTCGCACCCGATACCCGGACGCTCGCCAGCGGCGGAAAGGACGCTCTGATCCGCCTGTGGGATGTGACCGACCCTGCCAGCCCGCGGCCTCTCGGGCCGCCGTTGACCGGCCACACCAGCCTCGTCTGGCAGGTGGCGTTCGCTCCGGACGGGCACACCCTGGCCAGTGTGGCCGCCGACCACACTGTGCGGTTGTGGGACCTCACCGACCGGACGTCAGCACGCCCTCTCGGGCACCCTTTGGTCGGGCACACCAACTGGGTGACGTCAGTTGCGTTCTCCCCGGACGGGCACCTTGTGGCCAGCGGCAGCTGGGACAGAACTGTCCGGTTATGGGCGGTCCGGTGACCTCCGGCTATCAGATACGTTTTTCCTGGCCGGCCCAGGCCTGCTCGCGCAGCACATATTTCTGGATCTTGCCGGTGGACGTCTTCGGCAGCTCGCCGAACTCGACGATCCGCGGGGCCTTGAAGCGGGCGAGACGTCCGCGGACATGGTCGACGATCTCCTCGGCGGTCGCCGACGCTCCCTCGTGGAGGGTCACGTACGCGGCCGGGACCTCGCCCCACCGGTCGTCCGGGACGGCGATCACGGCGACCTCCAGCACCGCGGGATGGTCCGCGATGGCCTGCTCCACCTCGACCGACGTGATGTTCTCCCCGCCGGAGATGATGACGTCCTTGCTGCGGTCGCGCAGCTCGACGTAGCCGTCGGGGTGCAGGACGCCCAGGTCGCCGGTGTGGAACCAGCCGTCGGGCGCGGCGGCGACGGTGGCCTCGGGGTCCTTGAAGTAGCCGAGCATGATGTTGTTGCCGCGCAGCACGATCTCGCCGACCGAACGGCCGTCGGCGGGCAGGTCGGCGCCGGCGGAGTCGACGACCCGCACCACGCAGGAGATCATGTTCCCGACACCCTGGCGTGCCTTCAGCCGGGAGCGGGCCGCGTCGTCGAGGGCGTCCCATTCGGGCCGCCAGTCGCAGATCATCGCGGGGCCGAAGGTCTCGGTGAGCCCGTACAGGTGCGTGACGTCGAAGCCGAGCGCCGCCATCCGCCGCAGGATCGCCGGGGACGGCGGCGCCCCGCCGGTCGCCACCCGCACCGGCGGGCCGGCCAGCGGCGCGGCCTCGGGTGCGTAGGCGAGCATCGACAGCACGGTCGGCGCGCCTTCCAGGTGGGTCACGCCCTCGGCGCAGATCAGCTCCCACACCCGCGCCGGGTCGACCCTGGGCAGGCAGACGTGGGTGGCCGCCGCCGCCGTCACCGCCCACGGGAAGCACCAGCCGTTGCAGTGGAACATCGGCAGGGTCCACAGGTGCACCGAGGATGTGGACAGCCCGGTGTGCCCGACCATCGCCAGTGCCTGCAGGTAGGCGCCGCGGTGGTGGTACATGACGCCCTTGGGCCGGCCGGTCGTCCCGGAGGTGTAGTTGATCGACAGCAGCGCTCGTTCGTCCGTGGGCGTGATCGCGGTCGGTGTGGCGGCGGCCAGCATCTCCTCGTATCGCTCGTCCGCCCGGATCAGCAGCGGCGGATGGGCAACGCCGCCGAGGCCGGCGACCGCGGCCGCGACCAGGTCATCGAACTGCGGGTCGTGGATGAGGACCGCGGCCTCGGAGTGCTCGAGGATGTAGGCGATCTCGCCGGCGGACAGCCGGGTGTTGACGGCGACGAGGGGCACCCCCGCCCACGGCACGCCGAAGCTCGCCTCCAGCAGGACATGGGTGTTCGGCGCGAGGACCGCGACGGGCCGCCCGCCGGCGGGACCGACGAGCGCTCCCGCCAGCCGGCGGCACCGGTCCCGCAGCTCGCGGTAGGTCCAGCGGTGGTCACCGTCGACCACGGCGAGCCGGTCGCCGTGCGCGGCGGCGGCCCGGTCGAGGTAGGCCACCGGAGTCAGGGGCTCGAACGACAGCGCGTCGAGCCTCGCCCGCTCGGCTCCCGGCCTCGGCATCGAGCCCGCCATCGACCCCGGCCCGAAGCCCGACCCGGACTCCGACTCAGACTCCGGCTCCGGCTCCGGCTCCGTTAATTCAGGCACGTGCGGCACAGCCGTCTCCTTCGTGCGGACGCGGCCGGCTGCCTGTCGCGGGCGTTGGAGGGGCCCACGGGGCGACCGCGGTGGTGACTGTCAGGACACGCAAGGTTCCCACTGGACGAGGGTCTGGGCGGGCGTGTGCACGAACACCGCTCGTACCGGCGTCCCGGCGGTGATGGCGCCATCCGGCACGAGATTGCCGAACATGGCCAGGCCGGGCCGTTCCACCAGCTCGACGAGGACCACGGTGTAGGGGACCCGGTCGCGCAGACCTGCCCCGAACGGGTGGTGGGTGCGCGTCCAGGACAGCACCCGGCCATGCCCGCTGACCGGCCGCCACGTGCACCGGTCGGAGGTGCACACGCCGCACCGCGGGCCAGGTGGGAAGCGCGGCGTCCCGCAGTCGTCGCAGTGCTGGACGAGCAGCGCACCCCGGTCGGCACCGGCCCAGAACGGCGCGATCCACGGCGGGTGCACCGGCTCGGCGGCAGGCGGGCTCATGGCTGCCTCCGCAGCAGGACGGCCGACGAGATGCCGGTGGGAAAACCGGGCTGGGCGGTCGACAGCGCCACCTCGCAGCCCGGCACCTGGCGCGCACCGGCGTCACCGCGCAGCTGCGACACCGCCTCGGCGATGTGGTTGATCCCGTGGACGTAGCCCTCGGACAGGAAGCCGCCATGGGTGTTCACCGGCAGCCGCCCGCCCGGGGCGGTGACGCCGCCGGCGACGAACGGCCCGGCCTCACCCCGACCGCAGAATCCGTAGTCCTCGAGCTGCAGCAGCACGGCGATGGTGAAGGCGTCGTACAGCTCGGCGACGTCGACGTCCGCCGGCCCGATCCCGGCCCGTGCCCACAGGGTGCGGGCGACCAGGGCGCTGCTGGACGTCGTGAGGTCGGCGGCGCCGTGCCCGAATCCGTCCGGGCCGAAGGCGCTCGCCCACGCGCGGACGGTGACGGGCCGATGGCGCAGGTCCCGGGCCCGCGGCGTGGTGGTGAGCACGAGGGCGCAGGCGCCGTCGGTCTCCAGGCAGCAGTCGAGCAGCCGCAGCGGCTCGGTGACCAGGCGGGAGGACAGGTAGTCGCACATGGCCAGCGGTGCCCGCATGACCGCGCGCTCGTTGTCGACGGCGAAGCGCCGCTGGGCGAGGGCGACCTGGCCCAGGTGTTCCTCGGTGGTGCCGAAACGGTCCATGTGCATCCGGGCGCTCAGCGCGTAGACCTGCGACGGCGAGACGAGGCCGTAGGGCACCTGGAACAGGGTGTCGGGGCGGGTGATCGGGGCGCCGCCGCCGGTGCCGCCCATCCGGTGACCGGACCGGCCGTTGAGCGAGCGGTACACGACCACATGGGTCGCCTGCCCGGTGTGCAGCGCGGCGGCGGCGTGGCCGACGAGGGCGGGTGCCTTGCTGCCGCCGCCGAGCTCCTCATGGCTCCAGGTGATGCCGCGCAGGCCCAGGGCCGCCGCGAGCTCGTGCGGCCCGGCCGAGTCGTTGAGGTGGTGGGTGGCGACGCCGTCGAGGTCGGCGGGGGCGAGGCCCGCGTCCTCGACGGCGGCGAGGACCGCCGAGGCCGCCATGGCCAGCGGGGAGAGCCCGGACCGCTTGCTGAAGGGGTGGTAGCCGACGCCGACGACGGCGGCGGTGTCGCGCAGCTCGGCGAACGGGTGCCCCGCCGGGGCGGCCCGCGGCGCCACGGCGGCCCGCGGCGGCAAGGCTGCCTGCGGCGCCATGGTCACGGCAGGGCCGGGGGCTCGGCCGGGGTGAACCGGAACAGCCTCTCCGCGTTCCCCCGCAGGATCTTGTACTGGGTCTCGGCGGGCAGGTGCGCCATCCGCTCGCGGGCGAGCTTACGGCTGTGCGGCCAGGTCGAGTCCGAGTGCGGGTAGTCGGTCTCGATCATGATGTTGTCCTCGCCGATGAACTGCAGGTTCGCCAGGCCCACGGCGTCGTCGATGAAGCAGCCGTAGATGTGCCGGCGGAAGGTCTCCCACGGGTCGAGCGTCATCAGGTCGAGGTCGGGGTTGACGGCGGTCGGGAACGAACCGGGCATCGGGTCGAACGAGACCCCCTTCGTCGCCCATGCGCGCTGGGTGTGGATGACCTGCTCGGCGCGCTGCAGGAAGAACGGGATCCAGCCCATGTTCCCCTCCGACAGCGCGATCTTCAGGTTGGGGAAGCGCTGGAACACCCCCGAGAAGATCCATTCCAGCATCGCGCCGGCGGTGCGCACCGAGCCGAACGACAGGTTCGCCAGCACCGGCGAGTCGGGTGAGATCGTCGACAGCTGCGACGAGGACCCGACGTGCATGCACACGACCAGCTCGAGGTCCTGCGCCGCCGCGAACACCGGGTCCCAGTAGCGGGCCGGGTCGTGGATGGTGGGCAGGCCCAGCGGCGCCGGGTTCTCGGAGAACGCGACGGCCCGCGCCCCCTTGGCCGCCACCCGCTCCAGCTCGCGCGCCGCCAGCCGCGGGTCCCACAACGGCATGATCACCAGCGGGATGAGCCGCCCGGGGGCGGCCCCGCACCACTCGTCGATCATCCAGTCGTTGTAGGCCCGCACGCCTTCCAGCGCCAGCTCCTTGTCGGAGGCCTCCCAGAAGATCTGGCCGCAGAAGCGCGGGAAGGACGGGAAGCACAGCGACGCGAGCACCCCGTCGACGTCCATGTCCGCGACCCGCGCCACCGGGTCGTAGCAGCCGGGTGCCATGTCGGCGTACCGGATGGCCTCGGGCGAGTAGTCCTTGCCCTTGCCGACCACGGCGGACAGGCCGCTGGTCGGGACACGCTTGCCCTCGAAGACCCAGAACTCCAGGTCACCGTCGGTGACCAGCCGGGGCGCGGCGTCGCGGAACTTCGCCGGCATCCGGCTCTGCCACACATGCGGCGGCTCCAGCACGTGGTCGTCGACCGAGATCAGCCAGTCGAGATCGAGATCGGTCATCGCTGCCCCTTCACTTGACGAGGATTCCGGCGTCGACCGGCAGCGTGACGCCGGTGACGTAGCGGGCGGCGTCGGAGACCAGCCACAGGATGGCGTTGGTGACGTCGGACGCCTCGACGTAGGGCACCGGCAGCGCGTTCGACATCGCCTGCGAGCTGCCCACGGTGGTGATCCACTTCTCCATCACCGGATTGATGATCATCGGGGTGTTGACCCCGGTCGGGTGCACGGTGTTGACCCGGATCGAGTGCGGGGCCAGCGCGTTCGCGTAGCTGCGCATGAGCCCGACGACGCCGTGCTTCGAGGCCGCGTACCCGATGGACCCGGGGGCGTCCCCACCCACTCCGCGCAGGCCCGCCGTGGAGCTGGTGAGAACCACCGAGCCGCCGGGCCCGCGGTCGATCAGCGCCTGCTTGGCGACCTCGACGGTGTTCCAGACACCGACCAGGTTCACCGCGACGACGTCCAGGAACTGGGCCGGGTCGTCCGCGCCGATCGCCATCGGCGCGATGCCCGCGTTCGCCAGGACGATGTCGCATCCGCCGAGCTCGGCGACACCGGCCTCGAACGCCTCCCGAAGCCCGGCGCGGTCACGGACATCGGCCTGGCGGGCCACGATCCGCCGGCCGTGCGCGCGGACCTCGGCGGCGGTCTCGGCCAGGTCGTCCTCGCTGGCCAGCGCGTAGGCGACGGTGTCGATCGGGGCGCAGATGTCGACCGCGATGATGTCGGCGCCCTCCTGCGCGAGCCGCACGGCGTGGCTGCGCCCCTGGCCACGCGCCGCACCGGTGATGAAGGCGACCTTGCCTTCGAGCAGTCCCATCGATGACCTCCTGATCGGTTCGGTTCGGACGCCGGTGGCTTCCGGCTGCGTCCGGCGGTGTCCCGGTGGCGTCAGCGGCCCGTCCACGCCGGTGGGCGCCGGGCGTTGAACGCGCTGTGGAACTCGGAGTGGTCCGCCGTCGTCATCAGCAGGGCCTGGGTCATGGCGTCGAGCTCCATGGACGCGCCGATCGGCATGTCGAGCTCACGGGTGAGCAGCGCCTTCGTCTGCCGGTAGGCCAGCGTCGGGCCGTCCGCGAGCCGGCGGGCCAGCGCGTCCACCGTCGCGGTCAGCTCGTCGTCGTCGACGAGCATGCTCGCCAGCCCGTAGCGGTCGGCGGTCTCGGCGTTGATCGTGTCCCCGAGCATCAGCAGCTGGGTGGCGCGACCGAGCCCGACGACCCGCGGGAGCAGGTACGCCGCGCCCATGTCGCCACCGGAGAGCCCGACCTTGGTGAACAGGAACGCGAACCGGGCCTTGTGCGAGAGGACCCGGAAGTCCGACGCCAGCGCGATGACCGATCCGGCGCCGGCGGCGATGCCCTGGATCGCCGAGATGATCGGGATGTCGACCTCGCGCATGGCGCGGATGACGTCGCCGGTCATCTTGGTGAAGCCCATCAGGTCGTGGGCGTCCATCTTGATCAGCTCACCGATGATCTCGTTGACGTCGCCGCCGCCGCAGAACCCCTTGCCCTCACCCCGGATGACGAGGACCTTCGTGTCGCCCCGGTGCGGCAGCTCGTGCAGCAGGTCGCGCAGGTCCGCGTAGCTCTGGAAGGTCAGCGGGTTGAGCTTCTCCGGCCGGTTGAGGGTCACCGTGGCGACCCCGTCGGCGACGTCGAACTTGAAGTGCTCCCAGTTCTCCGTGATCGACGCTGAGGCGCGGTACAGGCTCATCGGGCAGGCTCCCTGGTAGGCGGTGCGGAACGGGTCGTGTCGGCGGTGGCCGTGTCGGCGGCCGCGGCCGCCCGGGCGTACAGCGACCGGGCGATGATCGTGCGCTGGATCTCCGAGGCGCCCTCGTAGATCCGCGGGGCCCGGACATCGCGGTACAGGTGCTCCAGCAGGTGCCCGCGCTGCAGGCCGCGGGCTCCGTGCAGCTGCAGCGCCTGGTCGACGACGACCTGGGCGGCCTCGGTGGCGAAGAGCTTGGCCATCGCCGCGCTCCGGGTGATCTCGGCCCGCCCAGCCGGCCCGCTGTTGGCGGCACCGCCATTGGCCGCGCCGCCGTCGGCCAAGCCGTCGTAGGCCGCGGCGGCGGCCCGCACCAGCAGCCGGGCCGCCTGCACCCGGGTCGCCAGGTCCGCGAGCGTGTGCGCGACGGACTGCTGCGCCGACAGCGGCCCGCCGAAGGCCTGGCGCCACGCCGTCCAGTCGACGGCGGCGTCGAGGGCGGCCTGGGCCATGCCGACGGCGAACGCGCCGACGCTGGGCCGGAACAGGTCGAGGGTGCGCATCGCGACCCGGAAACCGGCGTCGACCTCGCCGAGCACGTCCGCGCGGCCGACCCGGACACCGTCGAAGTCGAGCGTTCCGAGCGGATGCGGGCTGAGCATGTCCAGCGGCTCGCCGGTGAGCCCCGGCGCGTCGCCGGGCACCGCGAAGGCGGTGACACCGCGGGCGCCGCCGTCCGCGCGGGTCCGGGCGAAGACGGTGTAGACGTCGGCCCACGGCGCGTTGGAGATCCAGGTCTTGCGGCCGGTGAGCCGCCAGCCGTCGCCGTCCGGGTCCGGATCGGCGCGCAGGGCCAGCGCCGCCGCATCCGAACCGGCTTCCGGCTCGGACAGCGCGAACGCGGCGACGACCTCGCCGGTGACGACGCCCGGGATCCACCGGCGCACCGTGCCCGGGGAGCCGGACTGCAGGATCGGGTAGCTGCCCAGCCCCTGCAGCGCCAGCGCGGTCTCCGCCTCGGTGCTGACGGTGGCGAGCGTCTCGCGCAGCAGGCACAGCTGCATCGCCGCGGCGTCGCGCGGTTCCTCGCCGGGCTGCCCACCGAACAGCGCGCGCAGCAGCCCCAGCTCGCCCAGCTGCCGCAACAGCGGCCGGTTCACCCGGCCCTCGGTGCTCGGGACGTGGACGAGTTTCGCCGTCGCGACGTCGCGGACCTGGTCGGCGAACGCACGCTGGGCGTCGGTCAGGTCGAACTGGCTCACGCCATCACCTCCGATCCGAGCGGGGCCAGGTAGGGCAGCTCCCGGGCGAAGCGCCACTGGACGCCGAACCCGTCGGCGGGCGCCACCACGACCGCGCCGGCGCCGTCTCGGTGGGCCGCGGTGCCGACGGCGGCGAGGTGCGCCGCGGCGGCGCCGGTGTCGGCGACCAGGAAGGTGATCCCGAGGTAGTGGTCGGCGGCGTCGGTCACCAGGCCGGCGTACGGGCTGCCCGGCCGCGGGACGCCCAGCTCGAACACCGAGCCGGCGAGCATGAGGTAGGTGCTGTCGGTGCCCAGGTCCGGGTTGGGTGCGGTGCCGAGCACGGTGCCGCCGAGGGCTTCGGCGTACAGGCGCAGCGCCCGCTCGGGCCGCCGGGTCAGCACGGTGTGGTGCGAGCCGCGGATGATCGTCATGGGGTCGTCCGGCGGCGGGGCGCCGGGCAGCCGCCAGTCGGGCCGCAGCCGCGGGTCACCCTTGCGCGAGTAGTACTCGACGTAACGGTCCGCGAGCTGGAAGAACTCGTAGCGCAGCCCGGTGTCGGCCGGTTCGCTGAAGAACAGCAGGATGTCCGGGGCCATCGCCGAGACGGGGACGTGGCCGCCCTCCACCCGGCGGCCCAGCTGGTCATGGGTGCGGATGCCATGGCCGGCCAGGTGCGCGGCGGCGGCGACGGCGTCGTCGACGTACCAGCCGAGCCCGATCGGGCGCTGGTCGGCGAGGTCGTAGCGGTCCTGGCCGGACAGCCGGCCCTGGGCGTGCATCGACGGGCACAGCGCGTCGAGGACGACGTCGCCCACGACCATGAAGAACGAGTAGTCCTTCGGGTAGTCGACGTCGAGCATCGAGATGTCGTACCGGTCCGCCCAGCGGACGTCGGGGCGGCTGAACACGGCCCGGTACCAGGCCCGGGCCGCCTCCAGGTCGACCACCGCGAACGTCGGGTGGAACATCCGGCGGACCACCTGGGCACCGGCGGCGCCCATCAGTTCGCCCGCCGGTACTGGTCGGCGGACGTCGACAGGACCTGGAACCGGTCGGTGGCGAGCAGCCCGTCGAGGCGGTCGAAGACGTCGTCGAGGTCGTCGGTGGCGGCGACGCCGTCGGTCTTCGCGGTGAAGATGTTCGCCCACACCCCCATGCCCGCGCTGAGCACGTGGCCGGTGACCGCGCAGTCCGCGTGGGCCAGGTAGAGCGCGACCGGCGAGGCCAGCTCGGGCACCAGCAGTGCCGCGTCGACGCCAGACCTCTCGGCGAACCACGCCTGCGACATCGGGGTGATCGCGACCGGGCACAGCGCGTTGATCCGGATGTCGGTGTCGGTGTTGTCCTGGGCGGCGGCCCGGGTCATGCCGATGACGCCGGCCTTGGCGGTGCAGTACGCGAGGACGCCCTGCCCGCCGAACGCGCCGAGCGCGGACGCGGTGTTGACGATCCGGCCGTACCCCTGGCGGCGCATGTGGCGCAGCGCCGAGCTCATGGTCCAGAAGCCGCCCATGAGGTTGACCCGCCAGTTGTCGTACATCAGCGCCGTCCCGGTGTCCTGCGCGGTGCCGAAGCCGTGCATCCCGGCGTTGTTGATGACGATGTCGATGCGCCCGTGCGCCTCGACGGCACGCTCGACGAGCCCGCGGGCGTACCGCTCGTCGCCGATGTCACCCTCGTCCGCGTCGGCGGTGACGCCTTCGGCCGCGAGCAGCTCGACGACGCCGCGGGCGGTCTCCTGCTCGGCGCTCTCCCCCTGCTCGCGGCGGATGTCGTTGAGCACGACGGTGGCGCCGCGGCGGGCCAGGGCCAGGGCGTGCCGGCGGCCCAGGCCGCTGCCGGCCCCGGTCACCACCGCGACCTGTCCGTCGAAACGGTATTTGCCGGTCATCGCGCGAAAGTCCCTTCTGGAGATGGACGGGCTGGGCGGACGGGCGCGCTGACGTGGGCCTGCGGGCCCGCAGGCCCACGTCAGCGCAGCGCGACCGCGTTCGCCGGGGAGCTGACCCCGCCGGGCAGGTGCAGCGGCGCGGAGACGACGAGGCACTCGTAGCGGCCGTCGCCGTGGCAGGCCCGGGCCAGCTCGTCGAGGTCCCACAGCTCGCCGAGGGCCATCCCGAGCAGCGGCACGAGCAGGAAGTGCAGGAAGACGTCCTCGCAGTGCGCCGGGTCGAGCAGCCACGAGGTGGCCTGCGCGCGGCTCAGCGGCCAGCCGCGCGGCCACACCTCGACCGCCGGGTTGTCCACGGCGACGGCCGCCGGGTGCAGGTCCCACAGGAACGCGGCCATCTCCCGGCCGGGCGCGAGGCCCGGGTTGGCCAGCTCCTCGGCCATCGCCTCGCCGAGCCGCGCCCGCCGCCGCGCGCTTCCGGCGCGGTACCAGCCGAGCCAACCGGTGCGGATCAGCAGGATGTCCCCGGTCTCGACGGTCGTGCCCTGCGCGGCGAGCGCGCCGGCGAGGTCGTCCGGGGTGACGGCGACGGAGCTCGCGTGGTCGATCGGCCGGCCGGCCGCGCCCAGGTACCGGTCGACGTCCACGAGGACGGCCCGGCCGGCGATGCCGCGGCTGGCCCAGTGCTCCATCCCATGGTCGGTGCAGGGCAGGCCGTTGTAGTACTCCCACCGGGGGTGGCGGACGTGGCCGAAGCCGTCCCACTGGCTCGACCCCTGCGGGTTCCAGTCCGACAGCGTCTCGTCCCGGCCCACGGGCAGGGCCCGGATCGTGTGCTGGAACCGGGAGCGGCGGAACAGCGGCGGCCCGGGGACGTCGAGCGGCAGGTCCAGCGGGATCACCCGGTGGTCCCGGACGGTCGCCACACCGGCGGCCAGCCGCGCCGGAGTGAGCAGGTTGAGCGTGCCCAGCCGGTCCTCGGCTCCCCACAGGCCCCAGGACGAGCCTGGCGGGGCGCCCGGCGTCACCGGCAGCTCGGCGTAGCTGGGCAGGTCCGCGGAGACGGCCGCAGGTGCGGGGGAACGAGCGGGTGCGGGTGCAGGAGAACTCGGGGCAGCCGGGGAATGCGCGGCTGCCGCCGGTAAGGATGTCCCTGTCGTCAACGTGCCTCCCTGAATCAGGGCCACCGCGGGAGTGGCCTGGCCCCGTTCGTGTGTTTCCACCGTCGCGTGGCCGCGTTACGCGGGGCGTTTCGCGCCCGCTTCCGACCGCGTGGGGATGCGCAGGATCCGCGCGACGGATGTCAGTCCGCCAGGTGGGCGGCAAGCGCGGTGATCAGGCGCTCGTAGGCCTCGACGTCGCCGGCGGCGGTCTCCGGCACGATCACCGGCTCCAGCCCGGTGCTCGCGAACTCGCGCAGCCGGCGGGCGCACTCCCGGGCGGTGCCGACCACCGCCAGGTCACGGACGACGTCCTCGGGCAGCGCGTCGGCCATGGCGTCCAGGTCGGGCTGCGCGGTGACCCGTTCGACGACGGCGCCGAGCCCCAGCGAGGTGAACCAGCGGGCGTACGGCGGGACCCGCAGGTAGGAGGCGAGGCCGCGGCGCAGCGTCACCGGCGTGCGGTCGGCGCCCGGCTCGGCGAGCGCCACCCGCACCAGCGCGAGCCGGCGGAACGGCCGGCCCGCCACTGCGGTCTCCGCCGCGAGCGTGGCCGCCGCGGAGGCCGGGACGAAGTTGAGGATCACCCCGTCGGCGCGCTCGCCGGCCAGCCGCCGCATGCCCGGCCCAAGTGCTGCCAGCAGCAACGGCGGCCGGGCGGCCGGCACGGTCAGCGTGAACCCGCTGGAGCTGAAGGCCTCCCCGGAGTGGAAGGTGCGGCGCCCGCCCAGCACGTCGTCGAGGATCGTCAGCGCGTCGCCGACCGCGGCGAGCGGGCGGGTGGGCGCCAGCCCGTGGAAGGACCGCATGATGCGCGGTGAGGAGACACCGATCCCCAGGGCGAACCGGCCGCCGGACAGGGTCGCCAGCGTGTTCGCCGACATCCCGAGCAGTGCCGGGGTGCGCGAGCCGATCGGGACGATGGCGGTCCCCAGCTCCACCGAGACGGTCGCCGCGGCCGCCGCCGCCAGCTGGGCGAAGGCGTCCGCTCCGCTGACCTCGGCGGCCCACACGGAGGTGAAGCCGAGCCGTTCGGCGAGTCCGGCGAGCGCCGCGGTGCGCGGCGCCGGCACCGCCCGGTACGGCAGCAGAACGCCGGCACGCAGCCCACCGAGCCCGGCACGGCCAGCGCGGTCGGTGCGGTCGGCGCGGTCGGCGCGGTCGGTGCGGTCGGTGCGGTCGGTGCGGTCGGTGCGGTCGGTGCTCACGCTGTCACCGCCCCGCGTTCGCCGGGAGGCAGATCCCGCACCAGGTCGCGCAGCACGAACTTCTGGATCTTCCCGGACGCGGTGCGCGGCATGGTGTCGACCAGCTCGACCCGCTCCGGCCAGTAGGTCTTCGAGACGCTCAGCGTCGCCAGGTAGGACGTCAGGTCACCGAGCGTCAGGCGCGGCCCCGGTCTGGGCACGACCACGGCGCAGGCCCGCTCCCCGAGCCGTTCGTCGGGGTAGGGCACGATCGCGATGTCGGCGACCCGCGGGTGCGCGTAGAGCATCGTCTCGACCTCGGTGACCGGGATGTTCTCGCCGCCGCGGATGATGATGTCCTTGAGCCGGCCGGTGATCCGCACGCCGCCGTCGGCGTCGAGGCGGGCGATGTCACCGGTGCGGAACCAGCCGTCGCCGTCGTAGGCCTCCCCGGTCCGTTCCGGGCGGCGGACGTAGCCGAGCGCCTGCGAGGCTCCGCGCACGAGCAGCTGGCCCTCCTGCCCGACCGGCAGGTCGGCCCCGGTGGGGTCGACCACCCGGGCCGACATCCACGGGCAGGGGACGCCGTCGCTGCGCGCGGCCGCGTCCCGCCCCTGGCCGGCCCGGGTGAAGGTGACGGCGCCGTTCTCGGTCATGCCCCAGACGGCGACCACCCGGGTGCCCAGCACCTCGTCCGCCTCGGTGACGACCGCGGGCGGGATCGCGGCACCCCCGGCGATGAAGTAGCGCAGCGACGTGGCCGTGGGGGTGGCGGCGCGCTGGGCGCGGATGATGTCGACGAGGAACGCGGTGGTGGCGAACGTCCACGTCGCCCGTTCCGCCGCGATGATGTCCAGCCCCGCCCGCGGCTCCCAGACGTCCTGCAGCACCGTCGTCATCCCGTGCGACAGCGGTGCCAGCACGCCGTAGACCAGACCGGTCGAATGGGTGACCGGCGACGGCATGAAGACGACGTCGTGTTCGGCGACGTCGAGCGCGTCGAACAGGGCGCGGGTGCGGGCGGTCAGCGTCGCGTGTACGTGGCCGACGCCCTTGGGCTCGCCGGTCGTCCCGGACGTGAACTGGATGTCGCTGACCAGGTCACCGTCCACGCCTCGGTCGTGATGCGAGCCGGGGCCCGCCGCCGGCGACGGTGGGCGGCCCAGGACGTCCGTCTCGAACGACAGCGCGCGGATGTGGTCGCAGCCGAGATCTCCCGAATGGAGATCGCCGGTGCCGACGTCGTCGGAGCCGGGGGCGTCAGGCCCCGGGCCGACGAGCACCACGGTCGGTGCCGCCGACCCCGCCTCCGCGCCGTCGTCCGGCCAGATTTCGGCCAGCATCGCCGGGTAGTCGAACGACCGGAACCGGCGCGGCGCGAAGTACACCCTGGGCCGTAACATTCCGGTCGCGAACGAGATCTCGCGGGCGCGGTGGATGGGCAGCACCGGGTTCAGCACCGCGCCCACCCGCAGGGTCGCGAGCGCGACGGCCGGGAACTGCCACCAGTTCGGCAGCTGCACCGACACCACGTCGCCAGGACGCACGCCGACGCCGAGCAGGAACGACGCCACCCGCTCGACCCGGTCTGCGAGCTGGGCGTAGGTGAGCCGGTCAGCGGTGGCGCTGCCGGGGGTGGCGCTGCCGGCGCGGTAGCCGACGACGGCCTCGCGGTCGCCATGTGCCCGGCAGGTGGCGTCGAACTCGTCGAGCACGGTGGTGTCCGGCCACCAGCCCCGTTCCCGGTACTCCCGGCGGCGGGCCGGATCGATCGTCAGGCCGAACGTACCGAGCACCCGGCGGCTCTGCTCACCGACCTCACGTTCACCGACCTCATGTCCTCCGACGTCGCGGATGCACTCCCCCATCGGGCTCAGCCCGCCATCGTGAGGCCACCGCTGACGCTGATGACCTGGCCGGTCACATACGACGCACCCGGCGAGCCGAGGAACGCCACGACCCGGGCCACCTCGGCGGGCTCGGCGAGTCGGCGGAAGGGGATCGCCCGGACCAGCGCCTCCTGGATCTTCTCCGGCTGCAGGCGGAACAGCGGCGTGTCGGTCGGGCCGGGCGCCACCGTGTTGACCGTGATCTTGTGGCGGGCCATCTCCCGCGCCAGGGACTTGGTGAACGCGATGACGCCGCCCTTCGCCCCCGCGTACACGGTCTCGCCGAGGCTGCCGACCCGGCCGGCGTCGCTGGAGATGTTGACGACGCTGCCCGGCCGGCCGGCTTCGACGAGCGGGGCGAGGAACGCCTGGCAGACCCACATCGGGCCGAGCAGGTTCAGCGTGGTGACCCGCATGATGTGCTCGGCGTCGTTCTGCAGGAACGGCTGCCCGACGTTCCAGCCGGCACCGTTGACGACTAGGTCGGTGAGGCCGAACTCGCCGGCCACGGCGTCGCGCAGCGCCAGGATGCTCGGCTGGCTGGTGACGTCCACCGAGAACGCCTTCGCCGTTCCGCCGGCAGCGGTGACCAGGCTCGCGGTCTCGTTCGCGCCCGCCGGGTTGATGTCGGCGACGGCGACGGTGGCACCGGCGGCGGCCAGCTCGACGGCGACGGCCTGGCCGATGCCGGATCCGGCCCCGGTGACGACGGCCACGCGCTCGCACAGGTCAGCAGTCACGTGTCGATCTCCTTGGTCTCGGTGTTCTGGGTGCGGCTGCTCTGGGTCCGGCCGTGCTGGGTGCGGCCGTGCTGGGTGCGGCGGTCGTGCAGGAAGCGCCGGAGCCGGTTCTGGGTGTCGGGGTCGGCGTGCAGCCGGCGCTGGCTGACCGTCTCGGCGGCGAAACCGGCGGCGGTACCGGCCCGGGCGACGCACTCCTTGGCCGCCCGTTGCGCGGCGGCCGAACCGGCCAGGATCCGCGCCGTGACGGCGTCGACCTCCGCATCGAGGTCGGCGTCCGGGACGCACCATTCGACGATCCCGAGCTCGGCGGCCCGGCGTCCGTCGACGAGCTCGGCGGTCAGCATGATCCGCATCGCGGCGCCGCGGCCGATCGCCGCGGTCAGGCGCTGCGTGCCGCCGCCGGCCGCGACCAGCCCCAGCTGGCTTTCCGGCAGGCCGATCCGGGACCCCTCGGCGGCGATCCGCAGGTCGCACGCGAGGGCGAACTCCAGGCCCCCGCCGGTGACCGCGCCGCGCAGCACGGCCAGGGTGGGCACCGGCAGCTCGGCCCACAGCGTGAACGCGTGCTGGATGCGCCCGGCGAACCGGTTGAGCGCGGTGACGTCGCCGCTGTCGACCGCGGCGGCCATCATCGCGATGTCACCGCCGGCGGAGAAGTGCCTCCCGGCGGAGCGCACCACGGCGAGGCGTACCTGCGGGCTGGCGGCGAGCCGTGCGGTGATGGCATCGAGGCGGTCGAGCGCGTCGTCGTCCCAGGCGTTCACCGGCGGCCGGTCGAGCGTGACGGTCGCGAGCGGGCCGTCGACGGCGAGCGTCAGCACGGCGTGCCCTCCCGGACGAGTTGGCGGGCCAGCAGCAGCCGGTTGACGTCGTTCGTCCCGTCGTAGATCTCGCCGCCCTTCGCGTCGCGCAGCAGGCGGGCGAACTCGTACTCCTCGATGTAGCCGTAGCCGCCGACGAGCTCGACCGCGCGCGAGGTGATCTCGGCGGCGGTGCGGGTGCAGAAGACCTTGGCGGCGGCGGCCGAGCCCATGCTGCCCCGGCCGGTGTCGACGGCCCGCGCCGCGCTGTAGAGCAGCGCGCGGGCGGCGAACAGCTCGATGCGCATGTCCGCCAGGCGCAGCTGCACAGCCTGGTGGTGGGCGATCACCCGGCCGGACTGGTGGCGTTCCAGGCAGTAGCGCCGGGCCAGGTCCAGGGCGCGCTGGCCGATCCCGACGGCCTGCGCCGCGGTGCTCAGGCGCGCCCCGTCCAGCGGTTCGAGCAGGTAGCGGCGGCCGTCGGCCTCCGCGCCCAGGCAGTCGGCGGCGGGCACGGCGACGTCGTCGAACGCCACCTCGTTCGTGCTCGACCCGCGCAGCCCCAGCTTGTCGAACCCGGGGGCGACGGTGATTCCCGGGCTGTCCGCGGCCAGCACGAACGCGGCCACGGTGCCGTCCGGTGCGTCCGATTCACGCACCTTCGCGAAGACGACGAACGTCCCGGCGAGGTCGCCGTTGGTGATGAAGGTCTTGCGTCCGTTCAGCACGTAGTGGTCGTCGGCCCCGGCCGTCGCCCGGCGGCGTCGCGCGGTCGTCGTCATCGACAGGACGTCGGTGCCGACCGCCGGCTCGGTGAGCAGGACGGCGGCGATCGACTCCCCGGTTGCGACGGCGGGCAGCCAGCGCCGGCGCTGGTCGTCGGTGCCGTAGCGGGAGATGACACCGCTGCTGTGCGCGTTCGCCATCACGGTCATCGCCGCCGACGCGCAGGCGCGCGCCACCTCCTCGACGACGAGCGACAGCTGGACCCGGGTGGCGCCCCCGCCGCCGTGCTCCTCGCTGACGACCAGGCCGAACAGGCCCATCCGGCGCAGCTGGTCGAGCGTCTCGGGTGCCAGCCGGTGCCGCTGGTCGGCCGCGCGCGCGCCTGGCACCAGCTCGGCCTCGGCGAACTCGCGGATCCGCCCGCGCAGCTCGATCTCGTCCTCGGTGAGCAGGACGTCGTCGGCCGCCGCCAACGTCTGCGATGCGGTCGACGCCGGGGGCAGCGTCGATGTCGCGGACGCGGACCCGGACAACGTCGCGGACGCCGTCATCAGGTGAACGCCCGGTGCCCGGTGAGCGCCTGGCCGATGGAGAGCGCGTGGATCTCCGCGGTGCCCTCGTAGGTGAGGACCGACTCCAGGTTCATCATGTGCCGGATCACCGGGTACTCCAGGGAGATCCCGTTCGCGCCGAGCATCCCGCGGGCGGTGCGGGCGACGTCGCTCGCCATCACGGTGTTCGCGAGCTTGCCCATCGAGACCTGCGCGGGCGCGAGGCCCTGGGCGTCCTTGAGCCGGCCCAGGTGCAGGGCCAGCAGCTGGCCCTTGCCGATCTCCAGGGCCATCGTGGCCAGCTTCTGCTGGGTGAGCTGGAAGCCGGCGAGCGGCCGGCCGAACTGCGTGCGGGTCGAGGTGTAGGACAGCGCCGCCTCGTAGCAGGCCCGCGCGGCGCCGGTGGCCCCCCAGAGGATGCCGAAGCGGGCCTCGTTGAGGCAGGACAGCGGCCCGGCCAGGCTGCGGGCCAGCGGGAGGCGGGCGCGCTCGGGCAGCCGGACACCGTCGAGGACGAGCTCGGCGGTGACGGAGGCGCGCAGCGACATCTTGCGGTGCAGGGTGTTCGCCGTGAACCCCGGGGTGCCCCGGTCGACGAGGAAGCCGCGCACGCCCTCGTCGGTGCGGGCCCAGACGACGGCGACGTCGGCGATGCTGCCGTTGGTGATCCACATCTTGGACCCGTCGAGGATCCAGTCGTCCCCGTCGCGGCGCGCGGTGGTGCGCATCGCGCCGGGATCGCTGCCCGAGTCGGCCTCGGTCAGCCCGAAGCAGCCGATCAGCTCGCCGGCGGCCATCCGGGGCAGGTAGTCGTTCTTCTGCTCCTCACTGCCCCAGCGGTGGATGGCGAACATCGCCAGCGAGCCCTGCACGCTCGCGAACGACCGCAGGCCGCTGTCACCGGCCTCCAGCTCGGCGCAGGCCACTCCGTAGGCGACCGCGCTGCCCCCGCCGCAGCCGTAGCCCTCCAGGTGCAGGCCGAGCAGGCCGAGCGCGCCGAGCTCCTTGGCCAGCGCGGGGTCGAAGATGCCGTGCTCGTACCAGTCCGCGACCTGCGGCAGGAACCGTTCGGTGACGAACTGACGGACCGTCTGTGCCAGGGCGCGTTCGGTGTCGTCGAGCTGGGTCGTCAGGGCCAGTGGATCGAGCGGATCCACGGTGCGCGGCGGGGTGGCGGACATGGTCGACGTCCCGTTCCTTTCGCAGTGGTGAGGCGGCATGGCGCGGCCGGGCGGTGGTCTCGCCCCTGGGGTGTCACGCCTGGGCTGCCGCGCCTGAGTTGTCGTGCCTGGGTTGTCGTGCCTCAGGGGGATTTCGAGATCGCCTGCTCCGGGCACGCCACGATGGCGTCGTCGAGCTGGACGGTCTGGGCCACGGTGAGATCGTCGGCGACCAGCAGGAAGGCGGTGCCGCTGTCGCTGACGTCGAAGAGGTCGGGCGCTTCCAGGGAGCACCGGCCGTGCCCCTGGCAGCGGGCCTCGTCCACGGACGCTCTGGTCATCGGGTCTGCTCCTTCTGCGTTGTCGGCGAGATCAGCCGCGGGCTCGGGTGACCACCTGGGGCTGGGTGAACTCCAACAGCCCGGGCAGGCCGTTCGCGACACCGATCCCGCTGGAGCGCGCCCCGAAGAACGGCAGCTCGGGCGGCAGACCGCCATGCCCGTTGACGTACGTCATGCCGGTCTCCAGCCGCTCGGCCAGCACCGCGGCGCGTTCGGGGTCGGCCGACCAGACCGAGCCGCACAGGCCGAACTCGGTGGCGTTCGCGCGCGCGACGGCGTCAGCCGGCCGGTCGTAGCGGATGATCGGCGTGACCGGGCCGAACTGTTCCTCGTCCACCAGCGGCACGCCCTCGGCGACGTCGGCGACGACCGTCGCGGGGTAGAAGAATCCCGGCCGGTCCGGCGGCGCCCCGCCGGTGGCGATCCGGCCACCGCGGGCCACCGCGTCCGTGACCAGTCCGCGTACCCGCTCCCACTGCGGCCGGGTGGACAGCGGGCCCATCGTCACGCCGGGCTCGTAGGGCCCGCCGACCACGACCCGCCCGTACGCGTCGGCGAACGCGGCGACGACGTCGGCGTAGATCGCGGCCGGGGCGAAGATCCGTTTCGGGATGGCGCAGATCTGGCCGCAGTTCTTCAGCGCGAGCGCCGCCAGCGCGGCGGCCGTGGCCGGCACGTCGACGTCCTCGAGCAGGATCGCCGCGTCGTTGCCGCCGAGCTCGAGGGTGACGCGGGCGAGGCGGCTGCCGGCCGCGGCGGCGATCTGCCGGCCCGCCCCGGTCGACCCGGTGAAACTGATCTTGCGCACGGCCGGGTGCGCCGTCATCCGCCGGCCGACATCATCGCCGCCGCTGACCACGTTCAGCACCCCCGGCGGCAGCACCCCGGCCAGCAGCTCGCCGAGGCGAAGCGTGGCCAGCGGCGTGAACGGCGAGGGCTTCAGCACGACGGTGTTCCCGGCGCGCAGCGCGGGCGCGACCTTCCAGGCCGCCATGCCGATCGGGCCGTTCCACGGCGTGATCGCGGCGACCACCCCCAGCGGCCGGTAGGCCAGCTCCACCAGGCTGCCCGGGACGTCCCGCAGGACCTCCCGGGGAATGTCCAGGTCGGCGTAGTAGCGAAACCAGCTCGGCGCATAGGAGACCTCGCCGGCGGCCCAGGCCAGCGGCTTGCCGGACTCCAGCACCAGCAGCCGGGTCAGCTCGCCGTGGTGCGCCTCGATGGTGTCAGCGATGTCGCGCAAGGCCTGGCGGCGGCCCGCCTCATCGTGGCGCCAGGCCGGGCCGGAACCGCCGCCGGGCCTGCCGCCGAGGGCCGGGCCCCACCCGCCACCGGGCTCCTCGCCGAAGGCGCCGGGCTCCTCACCGAACGCCGCCACGGCGGCGGCCACGGCCTCGTCGACCTGCTCGGGCGAGCATTCGGGCGCACGCCCGGCGGGCTGGCCCGTCGCCGGGTCCACGACATCGAAGGAGGCGTGCGTCGACGCGGGCCGGCCGGCGATCGTCATCCGGTGCGTCATGGGTCAGGCCCGGCGGTCGAAGTGCAGCGGGACCGAGCGCAGCGAGTTGCCGACACCGGCCGTCCACTCGTAGCGGGCTCCCGGCACCGGGCGCAGGTTCTCGACCCGCCGCAGCAGCTCGTCGAGGGCGATCTCGATCTGCATCCGGGCCAGGTTGGAGCCGATGCACCGGTGCACGCCGAGGCCGAACGCCGCGTGGCCGGGCCGGGTCGCGCCGAAGGTCAGCTCGTCCGGGTTGGGGAACTTGGCCTCGTCCCGGTTCGCCGAGTCGAAGCGGACCATGACCCGCTGGCCCTTGGCGATCGCGACCCCGCCGACCTCGGTGTCCCGGGTGGCGACCCGGGCCATGTAGCCGACGGGGGACGCCAGGCGGAGGAACTCGTCCAGGTCGCGGCGGATCCAGCGCGGGTCGCGCAGGCGCAGCTCCAGGCCCGGGTTCGTCGCCAGGTAGTAGCCGATCGCGCCGATCGCGGCGCGGGTGGTGTCCAGCCCACCGAGGATGAGGATCGCCAGGATCCGCAGCTGCTCGTCCGGCGTCGGCACCTGGCCGCCGAACGGCCCGGTCACGATCGTGCGCAGGATGCCGTCCGGCAGCTCGTCGAGGTGGGCGCGGGCGTGGTCGAGGAACCGCTCGCTCATCGCGATCAGCTGCCCGATCACCTCCGGGGTGGGCTGCTCGGACGCCCGCAGCGAGATCTCGCGTGCCTCGGCGAGCTGCTCGGGGGTGATGTCGTTGAGGACGATCTCGACCAGCGCCTGGCTGGAGAACGGGCCGGCGAACTCGGTCAGCAGCTCCACCTCGCCCCGGTCGGCGAACGCGTCGGCCAGGTCGGCGGCGATCGTGCGCATCCGGGGCTCGAACCGGGCCAGCGCCTTCCTCGACAGCAGCGGGTTGAGCATGTCCCGGGCGTGCGTCTGCACCGGCGGGTCGGTGTGGATCGGGCACATCTTCAGGTTCGACGGCGCCGGGCTTGCCTCGGTGGAGGAGAACGTCTCCCAGTCCTCCAGCACCCGGCGGATGTCGTCGTAGCGGGTCAGGATCCAGAAGCCGCCGTAGTTCGCCTCGGTCCGGCTCACCGGGCAGTGCTGGCGGGCGTAGGCCAGGATCTCGTGCTTGCGGTCGGAATGCTCGGGGTTCAGCACATCGAACTCCCGCAGCATCGTTCCTAACGCGGGCCGCTCGGTCGTCGTCACGGCGATCTCCCATGCGTGGCTGGGCGTTGCTGGACAGTGGGTCATCCGCGCTGCGGCGCCCGGTTCGCCGTCGACGTTCGGCCGCCGGCGTTACCGTGTCCGTTATCGGGCTCGTGACGATCCCGGCCCTGTGCCGCCCGGGCCTTGCCGGCAGCGTGCGGTAACGCGCTGGATAACTCGCCGGCGCTGTCGTGGGCGGCATGTCTGACACGCCTCCTCCCGGCCCGCTCGCTGGCATCAGGGTTGTCGAACTGGCCGAGTGGGTCTTCGTGCCGACCGTCGGCGCGCTGCTCGCCGACCTCGGCGCGGACGTCGTGAAGATCGAGCACGTGCGCCGCGGTGATCCGTACCGGTCCCTGCGCACCCACGGCCAGCCGCCCGACGTCGGCGTCCAGATGACCAACCGCGGCAAGCGCAGCGTGGCGCTGGACCTGAAGAACCCGCTGGGCCTGAACCTGTTCTGGGAGCTGCTCGGGGACGCCGACGTCCTGCTCACCAACTTCCGTCCCGCGGCGGCCGAACGGCTCGGGATCACTGCCGAGGAGGTGCACCGCCGGTATCCGCGCGTGGTCCTCGCCCGCGGCTCGGGTTTCGGCCGGCGCGGCCCGGACCGGGACACTCCCGGCTACGACCTCACCGCCTTCTACGCACGCGGCGGCCTCGCCCAGGCCTTCGCCGGCCAGGACGCCCCCTGGCCACCGCCCATGCCCGGTGCCATCGGCGACCGCACCGCCGCGGTGGCCCTGTCCTACGGTGTCTGCGCCGCGCTGCTGCGGGCCCACCGCACCGGCATGGGCAGCACCGTGGACGTCTCCCTGCTCGGCATGGCCGCCTGGTTCATGTCCGCCGACCTGATGCGGGCCGCGTCCGGCATGAGCGACGCCGTCGACCACGGCCGGGGCGCCACCTCGAACCCACTGGTCAACTTCTTCGCGACCGCCGACGGGCGCTGGGTCAGCCTCTGCCTGCTGGAAAGCGACCGTTACTGGCCGCGGCTGGTCGAGCTGCTGGGCGTGCCGGGCCTCGCGGCCGACCCGCGCTTCGTCGACCACCACGCCCGCGCCCGGGAGAAGGCGGCCTGCCTGGCGGAGCTCGACGCGGCGTTCGCCCGGCACACCCTCGCCGACATCCGGGCCCTGTTCAGCGACTTCGACGCGCCCTGGGCGGCCGTCCAGTCCGCCGACGAGATCGTCCAGGACCCGCAGGTGGTGGCGAACGGCTACGTGACCCGGATCGAGGAGCGGGGCGTGCCCACCGTCCGCGGGCCGGTCACCGTCGACGACAGCGCGCCGGCGCTGGCCCGCGCCCCGGAGTTCGGCGAGCACACCGAGCTGGTGCTGCTCGAATGCGGCAAGACCTGGGAGGACATCGCCGCCTATCAGTCGGCGGGCGCGATCCCCTGACCCACCGCCGCCGCACGGTCGGCGGGAGCGGGCGCGGTGACCGGCGCGCCCGCTGCCGACGCCGACGCCTGGTCGGCCGCGGTTCCCTGACGCCACAGCAGGGTGCCGGTCACCACGGCTGTCGCAGCCAGTGCCGCCACCGCCCAGCGCGGTCCCAGCCGGTCGCTGAGGAAGCCGTCGGCGAGCGCGAAAACCGGCTTGCTCGTGGCGACGCACACCGCGAACAGCGCCATCACCCGGCCGAGCGCCACCGCGGGCACCCGCTGCTGGATCAGTGACAGCGCCCGGTTCACCCCGAGGATGAAGGCGCTGCCCATGACAGCGACGGCCACGAGCGCCACCGGCAGCGAGGGTGCGAGCGCCACCCCGGCCAGCCCCAGGGCCTGGACCAGAATCGCCGCGGGCAACCGGCGGCGGAACCGCTCGACCCACGAGGCGAGACCGATCGCGGCCAGCGCGGCGCCGCCAGCGAAGGCCGTCATGATCGATCCGGCGGCACCGTCGTCGCCGGCCAACGTGACGCCGAGCGCGGGCCCGAGGGTGACCGCCGCGTCCGTCGCCCCGCTGACGACGAACGCGACAGCCAGCAGTGTGGTGACGTAGCGGGTCCGCCGGACGGTCTCCAGCGTCGCGAGCAGCCGCGGCCTCGACGCGGGCCGTTCCTGCGGTGCCGGCCGGACCAGCAGGATCGCCAGCAGGTAGAGCAGGAACGTCACCGTGTTCAGGGCGAAGACCACGGTGAAGCCGAAGCTGCCGACGAGCAGGCCGGCGAGGACGGGAGCCACCGCGCGCGCCAGGTTGAACTGAGCCCCGTTGAGCGAGAAGGCGCTGTCGAGCTGCGCGGGGGTGACCAGCAGCGGCACCAGCGCGAGCTGCGCCGGTGTCTGGAAGGCCAGGAAGACGCCGAGGACCAGCGTCACGGCCAGTACCAGCGCCGGTGTCACCGTTCCGGTCGCGCTGGCGACCACCAGGACGAGTGTCGCCGCCGCACCGAGCAGCTGGCAGACGATGATCGTCAGCCGCCGGTCGACCCGGTCGGCCACCGCGCCGGTCCAGCGCACGAGCAGGATCGGCGCGGCGAACTGGGCCACGCTCACCAGCCCGACCTGCGTGGTCGAGCCGGTGAGGCGGTAGACGAGCAGCACGGCCGCGAAGTTCTGCGCCCAGGTGCCGATGTTCGTCAGGGTCGAACCGAGGAAGAACATCCCGAACCGGCCGGGCCCGGCCAGCAGCCGCCACAGGGCGAACCGGTGCATTCCCCGGCCTGTCAGCGGTCGTTGCGGGTCCAGGGCAGCAGCAGGGTGCCCGCCCACTTGATCGCGCTCTGGAACAGCACACCGAACACGGCGGCGACGACGATGCCCACATACATCCGGCCGGTGTCGAAGACCTGCCAGGAGCTCCAGATCATCGCGCCGAGGCCGTTCGCGCCCTGGATCATCTCCATGCCGACCAGGACGAGCACCGCCATCCCGGCCCCCAGCCGCAGGGCGTGGAACACCTCGGGCAGGACCGCCGGGACCGTCAGGTGGCGGAACGTCTGCAGCCACGACGCCTGGAACGAGCGCATCGGCTCGTGCATCGGCGCCGGGACGCTGACCACCGCGGCCAGCGTGGACAGGCAGGTCACGAAGAACGCACCGAGCCCGGTCAGGATGATCTTCGGTGCGTCGCCGACACCGAACACCAGCAGCAACAACGGGAAGATCGCCAGCTTCGGCACCGTGTAGAGGGCTGAGACGATCGGCTCCAGCGCCACCCGCAGCGCCCGGACCGTGCCGAGCAGCAGGCCGAGCAGGATCCCGGCCGCCGCTCCGCCGGCGTAGCCGTAGATGAGCCGGACGAACGTCTTCCACAGGTTCTCGCCGAGGTAGCCGCTGCTCACCGAGTCACCGAACGCACTGGCCACCTCGGTCGGCGGGGGCCAGAACTGGCGGTCGATCGCACCGCTGGTCGACGCCCACTGCCACAGCAGCAGGAGCACGATCGGGGTGCCGAAGCGCAGCGCCATGTCCACCACCCGCTGCCGGCGCTGGTAGCGGGACCGGTCCCGTTCGAGCGCACCGGGCGCACGGACCACCGTGACCGCGCCACCGGCCGTCGCGGCGGTCGCCGAGGCGGATGCCGGACGAGCACCTGGTTCGGGAGATGACGCGCCCGGTTCGGGAGATAAGGCGGCGGTGGCCGCCGGTCGCGCGGTGCCGGCGTCCGGTGCCGGTGCCGGTGCCACCTGCGGCGCCGGTGGCATGCTCTGCTGGCTGCTGCCAATGCTCACGAGATCACCTGCTCTGCGAGGGCGGTGTGGTGACGGTCGGAACCGGTGTCGGCTCCGCCGGGGTTGTGGTCGCGGATCTCCCGCCGCAGCAGGGACCACAGGTGGTCCTCAAGGGCGGCGAACTCGCTGGTGCCCCGCAGCGCCGCCGAGCGTGGCCGGGCGAACGGCACCTCGACCTGCTCCAGGATGGTGCCGGGGCCCGCCGACATGACCACCACGCGGTCGCCGAGCAGGATCGCCTCGTCCAGGTTGTGGGTGACGAAGACGACGGTGCGCCGGTCCTGCTGCCACAGCGCCAGCAGCTCCTCCTGCATGACCAGCCGCAACTGCGCGTCGAGCGCCGCGAAGGGCTCGTCCATGAGCAGGATCTCCGGCTCGACGACGAGCGCCCTGGCGATCGAGACACGCTGGCGCATGCCCCCGGACAGCGCGTGCGGGTAGGCCTTGCGCACGCCGTACAGGCCGAGCCGGTCGAGGATCGCCTCGACGCGCCGTTTCGCCTCCCGGCGCGGCACCCGGGCGATGTCCAGGCCGAGCCGGACGTTCGCCTCCACGGTCTTCCAGGCGTAGATGCTGTAGTCCTGGAAGACCACGGCCATCAGATGCCGGCTGATGTCGTCGTGCTCGATCGAGACCGCGCCGCCGGTCGGGTTGACGAGCCCGGCGATGATGCGCAGGAGCGTCGACTTCCCGCAGCCCGACGGCCCGACGACGCAGACGAACTCGCCGTCGCCGATGTCCAGGTCGAGCGGGCCGAGTGCCTGGACCGTCCGGGTGCCAGTGCCGAAGGTGCGCTCCACTTCCTGGACCGCGATTTTTCTGGCCATCTGCTGTCCGTTCCTCTCCGTCCCGGCGGACTGGTCGCTGCTGCCCCGCTCACGCGAGGACCTCGTCGGTGTGTTCGCCCAGGTGTGGGCTGATCCCGGGAACCACCGGCTCGAACGCACCGAACCGGACCGGTGGGACCGTGTGCCGGATGCGTCCGACGCCGGGCTGCGTCGTCTCGTGGAAGAAGCCGGCGCCGGCGAGCTGCGGGTTGCGGTGCATCTCCGCGAGGGTGCGGACGACCCCGATCGTCACGTCGTTGTCCACCAGCCGGCGGGCGGCCTCGTCGCGGGTCAGCGTGCGCGCGGCCGCCCGGGCCTCGGCGAGGAACGCGTCGAGCAGCCGGGGGCGCGCGCCACCCGGCCCGGGGCCGGCCTCCTCGGCCAGACCGGCGTAGCGCGCCAGGTCGAGGCCGAGCACGCGGCACAGGCCGCCGACCGCACCGGGCCGGCCGAACGACACCGTCACCCACCCGTCGGCGAGCTGCAGGAAGTGCCGCCGGCCCACGGTCACGCCGCGCGACGGTTCTCGCGGGGCGTCGAGAAGGGTCTCGTCACCGGCTACATCGGCCCACAGGAAGTCCACGGCGACGTCGAGCATCGGCACCTCGACGAGCTGGCCGCCCAGTCCGCGCTCGCGGGCGAACAGCGCCGTCACGGCGGCCTGCGCCGCGGCCATCGCCGTTATCTTGTCGATGATCGTGTGCTCGGAGAACCGCGGCACACCGTCGGCGCCGGCCTGCAGGTCGGCGAACCCGGCCTCCGCCTGGATCACGCTGTCGAACGCCGGCCGGTCGGCGTCCGGTCCGGTCGGCCCGAAGCCGGTGACGGCCACGACGATGACGTCCTCGTTCACCGCGCGCAGCTGCTCGTAGGCCAGGCCGAGGCGTTCGGCCACCGCGGGGCGGAAGTTCTGCACCACGATGTCGGACCCGGCCACCAGCCGGTGCGCGGCGGCGAGGCCCTCCGCCGTGCGGAGGTCGAGGACGATTCCCCGCTTGCCCCGGTTGACCATGTGGAACATCGCCGAGATGTCGCCGGCCCGGGTGCCCGACCAGCGGGCCTGGTCGCCCTCGGGCCGCTCGACCTTGATGACCTCGGCGCCCTGACCGGCGAGGATGCCGGCGGCCCAGGGCCCGGCCAGTGCCGTGGACAGGTCGACGACCTTCACCCCGGCGAGCGGGCCGTGGCGGTGACGCGCTGTCATCTGGCCGCCGCCTCGGCCGGCGCCACCGAGTCGGCCAGCCCTGCCACCTCGACCGCCTCGGCTGACCCTGCCACCTCGACCGACCCGGCGGACCTGGCCGACCGTGCTGACCCGGCCCATTCCCGCCGGCATTCCTCCGCGGTGGCCGGGCGGGGCAGCGCGGTGACCCGTCCCGGCGTCCGCGAGAACCGCGGCACCGGCGCCGGCTGGACGATCCCACCGACGTCGACGAAGGCCTCCCGGGCCACGCTGTGCGGGTGGGCGATCGCCTCGCCCTGCGTGAGAACCGGGGTGACGCAGGCGTCGAGCCGGTCGAAGACCTCCCGAAGCTGCGCCGACGTCCGCCGGGCGATCGCTGCGGCCAGCGCCGCCCGCAGCTCCTCCCGCCGGGCGATGTCGAGCGGCCCCGGCACCTCGGCCGGGTCGAGCCCGAGCCCGGCCAGCAGGACGTCGAAGAACCGGGGTTCCAGCGCCCCGACCGCGACGTGGCGTCGATCGGCCGTCTCGTACACCTCGTAGGCCGGGTGCCCGGTGTCGAGGAGGTTGGTACCGCGGGGGCCGAGCGCCAGTGCCGGCGCGTGGAACGCCGTCATCAGGTGGCTGACGCCGTCGACCATCGCGCAGTCGACCACCTGGCCCTCCCCGCGGCGGTCGGCCTCGCGCAGCGCGGCGAGGATGCCGAACGCGAGCATGAGGCCGCCCCCCGCGAAGTCGCCCACCAGGTTGAGCGGCGGGACAGGCGGGCCGTCCCGCCTCCCGAAGGCGTCCAGCGCGCCGGCGGCCGCGATGTAGTTGATGTCGTGACCGCCCCGCTCGGCGAGCGGGCCGCTCTGGCCCCAGCCCGTCATCCGCACGTAGACGCTCCTGGGGTTGCGCGCGGTGATCTCGGCCGGCCCGACACCGAGCCGCTCGGCGACGCCTGGCCGCCAGCCCTCGACGACGACGTCGGCGGCCACGGCCAGGCGCAGCGCGGCGGCCTGGTCGTCCGGCCGGCGCAGGTCGAGGGCGACGAGCCGTTTGCCCCGGTCGAGCAGGTCCACGCCGTCCGGGCGGTTCGGGAAGGGATGTCCGGGCCGGGTGATGCGGACGACGTCCGCGCCGTGGTCGGCCAGCAGCATCGCGCCGTACTGGATGGGCCCGATGCCGCCGAGCTCGACGACGCGGAGGTCGGCCAGCGTCCCGGTGCCGGGCCTGGCAGGCTGGGTCATGTCTGCTCCCCTCCTGGGATGCGGTGCGTTCCGGGCACGGTTCGTCCGCCGAACTCGGGGCGTTCCGGAGGTGGGGCGTTCCGGAGGTGGGGCGTTCCGGAGGCGGGCCGGATGTGTCCGCCGGCTGCTAGCTCTGCTGCGCGAAGCCGATCGCGTCGAGGTAGCGGTAGTCCCAGAGGTCCGACTCGGTCAGGTCCTTGTCGTACTTGAGCAGGCCGCGGGCCCGCCAGAACCCCTGGCCGTCCGACAGGGCCGGGGCGATGTGGCTCTGGAAGGTCGGGTCGAAGTACAGCTCGGGAATCGACCTGAGCTTCGCGGTGTCCATCTCCAGCACCTTCGCCAGGGCACTGAGCGTGTCCGGGTCTTCCTTGTAGCCCGGCTGCAGCTTGTCGAGGGTGGTGCGGGCCATCGCCCGGACGAACGCCAGCGTGACGTCCTCCCGGCCCTTCATGGACCTGCCCTCGACGATCCCGGAGACGGTCGCCTTCGTCGGGATGACGCCGGACATGAACTCGCAGCAGGAGTCGTCGCTGAGCTGCTGGTCGTACGGGGAGTTGACCTGGCCGGCCGCGGCCGCCCCCTGCTGGAGCGCCTGCGACACCAGGGTGGCGTCGAACTGCTCGAAGGTCAGGTCGGTGGGCTTGACGGAGTCACCCCCGGGCAGCGTCCTGATCCACGCGGCCATCTGGAAGGCGCTGGGGCTGCCGTCACCGGAGACCGTGAGGATCTTCTTGCCCTTGAAGGCCGCGGCCGTCAGCTCACCCCCGGAGGGGTTGAGGACCGACTTGTTGGCCCAGAAGCCCTGGGTCGAGTCCTCGGGCTGGCTCGCACCGGGGAAGATGAACCGCACGTCGGGGTTCGCGGAGACGATGTTGAAGAACCCGGCCGTGTAGGAGCCGAAGACCATGTCCAGCTTGCCCTGGGTGACCAGGAGCGTGGTCTCGGACACTCCGGCGTAGGTCAGCTCGACCTTGATGTTCTCCTTCGCGAGCTCGTCGGTGGCCAGCAGCAGCGCGGAGAAGGACTCCAGCTTGGAGCTCACGCCGATGCGGAGGGTCTCCTGCCTGGCCAGTGGCTGGGGCGCGAGCGGATCGCCGGTCGACGACGCCAGCGGAAGCGTCGAGGCGGCAGAATCGCTCGTGTCGCCGCCTCCCCCGCACGCGGCGACCGCCGAAGCGAGTAACAGCCCGACCGCCATCGTGCGTGGCCAGGCGAGTCGCCGACCCACCCGGGCGGCGCGTGCTCGGCCGTGTCCTACGGTCACCACGGACTCCTCTCTCGGTCCCCACGGCAGATGCCCAGTGGCCGGGGACGGTCGGCCGCACGATCTGCGGGCGGTGTTACCTGCGTCATTACGGGTGGATTCGTCGGGCCGGACGCCCTCGGGCAGGGCGCTGACCTGCGCGGCCGCGCACTCGTCCGAGATTGCGATGGGTCGCGAGGCGGAGCTAACATCCCTTTTCCCGGCATCTGCGCTGCTCCGGGGGCTGACCACTCGCATCGACGCGGGACCGAAAGGAACGCCTGCCCGGTGACCACGACAGCCGACGACGAGCGGCGGGCCGGTGAGACCCGCCCGGGGCTGCCCGGTGCGGTGCTGCACCGCCCGCGGGTCGACCAGCTGCTGGAGAGGTCGTTCGCACGCTCCCCCGCGGTGCTGATCTCCGCTGCCCCGGGCGCCGGCAAGACGGTCGCGGCGCAGCTCTACAGCGCCGCGCTCGACCGCCCGACGATCTGGGTGACGCTCGACGGCTCCCACGTCTCACCGCACCGGCTGCTGGCCACGCTCCTCGACGCGCTGCGGGACCTCCGGCCGGCGCAGGCCCAGGGCTCGACGAACCCGGCCTTCCGGATCGAGGCCTCGCTGCCCGAGGCCGCGGCGGTGGCCGCCGGCACGATCCAGCGCCGCCCCGCACTGCTCGTCATCGACGAGTGCCAGTACCTGATGCTGGCCGACGAGGCGCGGCACGCCCTCGGCACGTTCGTCGTCGGCGCACCCGACACCCTGCGGGTCCTGCTGCTGTCCTCGGGCGCGTTGAAGGGCTTCATCGAGCATCGGCTGGTCGAGGGCGGGATCTCCCTGGTGGCCGACAGCGACCTGGCGCTCACCGAGGAGGAGAACCGCCAGCTCGCCGAGCTGCTCGCCAGCGACACCGGCCAGGCCGCGAAGGTCATGCGGGCAACCGGCGGGTGGATGGCCGGCGCGGTCTTCAGCTACCGCTTCGGCCTGCACGAGCAGAGCCGGACGAACCACCTGCCCACGGTCCTCATGTCCGCGGTCCTGGAGCGTCTTCCGGCGGAGGACGCGCAGTTCCTGCTGGACACGAGCATCCCCACCGCCGTCACCCGGGAGGCGGCGACYGCGCTGTGCGGCGACGACGGCCACCGGCTGTGGGACACGGTGCGCTCACGGCATCTGCCCGCCACCACGATGTCCGACGACGCGGTCGTCTACCACTCGCTGTTCCGCACCTTCCTGCAGCGCACTCTGCTGTCGACCGAGCCGCGCCGGCACGCGCTGATGGTGCGCCGCTACGCCGGCCATCTCGCCGACAGCGGGCGGGTCGAGGAGGCGGTGGAGCAGTACCTCTCGATAGACGCCCGGGACGAGGCCCTCCTCGCCTTCGACCGCGCGGCCGAGGGACTGCTGGCCCGGTCGGACTGGGCCACGTTCCTGCGCTGGGCGGAGCGGATCGGGCGCGACCGCATCACCACGAACCCGCGGCTCATGGCCGGCCTGATCCGCTCGCTCTTCGGGCAGCACCGCTTCGAGGACACGATCTCGCTGATCCGCCGCCTCGACGTCACCGGCTCGCTGCGAGCCTGCACCGAGGCCGACCCGGCCCTGCTCGCCACGGCGGCGTGGGCGCTGCAGTCCGACGTCGCGGAGGCACACCGGCTGCTCGACCGGTACCGGGGCGACTACCGGTCCGAGGTGCTGCGGTTCATGACCGAGGCCACCTGCGGCCTGCGGCCGGCCACACCTCCCGTCTGGCGGGAGTGGGGCGACTTCGAACGGCCCTTCAGCTGGGGGCTGTTCCTGCAGGGCCGGACGAAGGAGCTGCGCCGCCTCGCCCCCGACGACCCGGCGGCACCTGTGCTCAACCCGAACGTGGTGCTCGGCATGTGCTTCACCGGCGATCTGGCCGACGCCCGGGACAGCCTCGAACGCGTCCCGCCGGAGCTGCGGGAACGGCCGCACACCCGCTACATCGAGGCCGTCGTCCAGCTGGCCGAGGGCGACGCCGAGGCCAGCATCGCCACCCTGGACGCGGCGTTGCACAACCGGGAGCGCAGCCCGTACGCGATCTCGCCGGCGTACCCGATGTTCCACGGCTGGGCGCTGCTGCTGGCGGGCCGGGCCGAGGAGGCCCTCACCGAGCTCGAACGCTCCGTCGAGGCGACCGCCCGCTCGGGGCATCTGGCACTGCTGGAGTGGGGGCAGGCGTTTCTCGGCTGCGCCCTGCTGACCCTGGACCGCGCCGCCGAGGCACGTGGCTTCCTCGAGGAGTGCGTGCGTTCCATGAAGGCGGCGCAGCGGCGCCTCTACCTGCCGCTCGCCGCGGCCGCGCTGTCCGAGGCGCAGGCCAGGACGGGCGACCCGGACGCCGCACACGAGGCCGCGGAGCTGGCCCAGCACACCGCGGCGATGATGGGGACGACGATGTCCTTGTTACCGGTCGTGACGCTGTTCCCGGCGATCGCCGAGCGGGAGGACCGTCATGACCCGTCCGGGCGGCGCTGGCGGCGTCTCGTCGTGGCCCCGTCGGCACGGCCCGTGCGCCGCCCGGCCACCCGCGGCGGCGTGCACCTCGCGCTCCAGCCGTTCGGCGCCAACCGTGACGTCCTCGTCGGCGGCGTACCCCAGCACATCGGACGCCTCAAGATCATCGAACTGACCGCGCTGCTGGTACTGCACCCGGCGGGCGTCGACCGGGCGCAGCTGCAGTCCAGGCTCTTCCCGGACGCCTCCCTGCGCAACGGCGGCAACCACTTCCGCCAGGTGTGCTTCAAGTTCCGCCAGATCACCGGCCTCGCCCTGGACCGCCGCCACGGCAACCTCGTCGGCCTGCCCGGCGACACCGTCGTGGACGCCGCGGACCTGCAGTTCGAGGAGCTGGCCCGGTCCGCCAGCCTGGTGACCGGGCAGGAGCGGGTCGAGCGCCTGCGGCGCACGCTGGCGCTGGTCAGCGGACCGTACCTCAGCGGCAGCGACCTGGCCTGGGCGGAGGAGCGCCGCACCCACCTCGCCGTCGTCGAGGAGGAGGCCCGCCTGGAGCTGGTCAGTCTCCTGCTCGACCTCGGACGTCCCGAGGCCGCGCGCGACGAGTGCGAGATCCTGCTGCGCCTCAACCGCTACAGCGATCCCGGCTACCGGCTGCTCGTCCAGATCGAGCGCAGCATCGGCAGCGAGACCTCGGCGCTGGCCGCCTACAGCCGCGCGGTCGCAGCGCTCGGAGAGCTGGGTCTGCGTCCCGGCGACGCCCGCCGGCTCATCGACCGCCCCCGCCACGCCGTGGGACCGGCCGCGCCGACCGGCGCGTAGGCACCACACCGCCCGGACCGACGCAGACCGGACCGACGCAGACCGGACCGACGCAGACCGGATCACCAGGACCGGGGCACGAGGACCGTAACGGCAGCGATAACGGGTCGGCGAGCAGCATTCCTTCGTGAACGGACCGATGAATGGTGTGCGTGTGGTGGAGGCCGGCTGGTTCGCGTCGGCACCGTCCTGCGCGACGATCCTCGCCGACTGGGGTGCGCAGGTCATCAAGCTCGAACCGCCCGGCGGCGAGCCGGGCCGGGCGACCCTGGCCCGGTCGGGCCCGTCGAACGCGCCGCTGGCCAACCCGCGTTTCGACGTGCACAACCGCAGCCGCCGCAGCGTGGTGCTCAACCTGCTCGAGCCGGGCCCCCGGCGGGTCGCCCACCAGCTCGTCCGTGGCTGCGACGTCTTCGTCACCAACCTGCGACCCAGCGTGCTGCGCCAGATCGAGCTCGACAGCGCCACCCTGCGCGCGGACCATCCCCGGCTGATCTACGCCCATGTCACCGGCTACGGCGACGACCAGGTCGGGCAGCGCCGCAGCTATGACCTCGGCGCCTTCTGGGCGTACTCCGGCCTCGCCTCGCTGTCGGGCGACGCGACCGGACGTCCGCCGCACCCGGCGACGGGCATGGGCGACCGTGCCGGCGGCGCCGCCCTCGCCGGCGCGGTCAGCGCCGCGCTGTTCCAGCGGGAACGCACCGGCGAGGGCACGGTGGTCACCGTGTCGCTGCTGCGGACCGCGATGTGGCTGATGGCCTCGGACGTGGCCGACGCCCTGCACCGAGACGACCGGCCCTACCCCACCGTTCACGAGACCACGCCGAAAGCCACGCTCAACTGCTACCGCTGTGCCGACGGCCGGTGGATCTGGCTCCAGGTGCTGTTCCCCGCCCGAGACTGGTACCTGCTGCTCGACGTCCTCGACGCACACTGGCTGGACGAGGATCCCCGCTTCCACGGCGGCGAACCGACCCGGCTGGCGCAGCACAGCGAGATCCTGGTCGAGACCCTGGAGGAGATCTTCCGGCACCGCACGGCAGCGGAATGGGCGAAGCGGCTGGCCGCCGCAGGCCTGCCGTTCACCCCGGTGCAGAACCTGCCGGAGGCCCTCGCCGACCCGGTCGTGCACGCCAGCGGCGCGTTCCTGGACATCCCGCTCGGCACCGGCACCTACCGTTCGGTCAACTCTCCGGTGGACTTCGCCGGCGCCGACCTGCCGGCCAGCCATACGGCACCGCAGGTAGGCGCCGACACCGAACAGGTGCTGACCGAACTGGGCCTGTCGCCCGCCCAGATCGCCGAGATCCGGGCGACCGAGCACGTGCACGGCCCAGCCACCACTCTCGACTAACGGCACCTCTCACCGCCGCCGCCTTTGCCACTTCTGCTGCCGGGCAGGTGTTGAGGACTCTGGGCGCCGAAACGACCAGATTCCTCAACACCTTCGATTCCGCTCCGACGACAGGCTCTGGGGCGAAGAAATTCCTCCGCTCCTGTCGGGCCGCGCTCACCAGGTAAGCAGGTAGTCGTCCAGGCGCGGCTCCGCGAGCATGCCGTAGAATTCCGGCAGCGCCCACGGGACGTTCGCGACCTGCCGCCCCTGCTCGCTCACGTAGTAGTTGCGTCCCCTGGTCCGGGCGGCCTCGGTAAGCCAGATGATCTGCTCACTCTCGTCGTCGAGGCGCTTGTTGTAGGCGGCGCAGACCTCGGGCCTGATCTCCACCGACCGGATTCCGCGCTCGGCCATCAGCGCGATCATCTGCGCGACATAGCGGGCCCAGTTCTCGATGGCGTTGATGAAGGATCCTGATCTCGGCTGCGAGTTCGGCCCGTACAACATGAAAAGGTTCGGGAACGACGGCATGGTGATGCCGAGATAGGCCCGCGGCCCGTCCTCCTCCCAGGCCTTCTCCTGCGTGATCCCGCCGACGCCGACATACTCGGTCGGGTACAGGTACTTCGTCACCTGGAAGCCCGCGGCGTAGACGATCGCGTCGACCTCGCGGTGCGTCCCGTCGGCGGTCGTGATGCCGGTCTCGTCGATGGCCACGATGCCGTCGGTGACGAGCTCGACATTTTCACGCAGAATCGCGTCGTAGTAACCGTTGTCGACGACAAGGCGCCGCGCCAGCGGTGCGTAGTCCGGGACGCACCGGGCGAACAGCTCGGGGTCGTGCCCGAGCTTCTGGCGGATGATCTCGGTCAGGGTGGCCCGCAGGCCATCGTTGCGCTCGCTGACCTGGCCACCGCGCGCGACCCAGTCCGGGTCGACGGTCTGCGCGGCCTCCATCGACATCCCGATCGCCCAGTTCTTCAGGCAGAACCAGTTCCAGTAGAAGGGAATGCCGTCGAGCAACGCCCGGTCGTCCGCCGAGATCGGCTCCTTGTAGCCCTCCATCGGCGAGATCCACTGTGGCGTGCGCTGGAACTGGTAGAGCCGCTCGGCGGCCTCCGCGAGCCGCGGCATGAGCTGGACCCCGGTCGACCCGTTACCGATCACGGCGATGCGCTGGCCGGCCGGATCCCAGCTGTCATCCCACTGGGTCGTGTGGAAGTGACGGCCCTGGAAGGTCTCGATTCCCGGAATGTCAGGGAACTTCGGCGTGCTGAACATGCCCGCGCCGCTGACCACGACCTGGGTCTCGATGTGCTCGACGCTGGCCGGGCCACCGGTACCGTCGCCGTCGCCGCCGGCTCCGGTCACCTCCAGGTGCCAGGTCCGGCTCCGCTCATCCCAGCTCGCGCGGGTCAGCTCGACACCGAAGCGGATCCGCGCGGACACACCGTGTCTGTCCGCCACATGCTCCAGATAGGCCCGGACGTCCGCCGCCGAGGCGAAGTAGTCCGGCCACGGATAGTTCTTCTCGAACGTGAACTGGTACTGGAAACTGTTCACGTCGACCCGGGCATCCGGATAACGGTTGAGCAGCCACGTCCCGCCGACGGCGTGCTGGCGTTCCAGAATGGTGTAGCGCAGCCCGAGGCGCTCCAGCTGCACGGCGGTGGCGATGCCGCTGGGCCCGGCCCCGATGATGACCACGCCCAGATCATCGGCGCCCGCGGGCCGGCCTGCGGACCAGTGCGCCGCGCGGGGAAAGTCGTCGACGCACAGCTGCTCGCGGCCGAGCCGGAACTCACCGTCGGTCAACGGCCGCCCGAGGAACGCCGTCATCATCGCCCGCAGCTCGGCGTCACCGCGCGCGGCACCGGTGTTCTCGGCGAAACCCGGTGCCAGTTCGATCGCCCGACGTCGCACCTGTTCGTGATGGACCGGGTCGAGCTGCGCGGACAGGAACGCGCCACCACGCAGCGGAGTCTGTTCGACCGACATGTCGAGCAGGATCGGATCCCCGGTCAGGTGCGCCAACGCCATCCGCAGAACATTCAGGTTTGCCGCATCGTGCAAACGGGCGATGGCATCCTGCAGACGCGCGATGGCACTGGTCACAGCGGGCTCCACTCTCCGTCAGACGGTTCAGGCGCGGCCGCGGCCGGGTCTGAGCGGTCAGCCAGGAGGGTGGCCAGCCGGTGTTATCGCGATCGTTACCGGCGTTACGGGCTGACGGCCACGAACCAGAACCCGCGGATCAACTGCGCCGACGGGGCCGCCGCGCTAACGGATCCGGTGCGCCCCCGCGGACGGGACGGCGCGGAAGTGGGTGGGCGGCCGGAAGCCGAGCCGGGCAAACTCCTGCGCCACCGCGGCGGCCACCTGGTCGGACCGGGCATCCTCGACGAGGGCGATGACGCAGCCCCCGAAACCGCCGCCGGTCATCCGGGCTCCGTACGCCCCGGCGGCGACGGCGGCCGCCGCGGCGACGTCGAGCTGAGGGACGGTCACCTCGAAGTCGTCCCGCAGCGACGTGTGGGAAGCGGTGAGCAGCGGCCCGATCACCCGCACGTCGTCGCCGCCGCGCAGGATCGCGGCGGTCTCGGCGACACGGGCGTTCTCGGTGACCACATGGCGGGCGCGCCGGCGCAGCTGCGGATCGGCCAGCCCGCGAACGTCGTCCAGGGTCGCATCTCGTAGGGCGGGCAGGCCGAGCTCCCGCGCGGCCCGCAGGCAGGCCTGTTGGCGGGCCGCGTACTCGCCGTCGACCAGGGCGTGGACGGTCCGGGTGTCGATCACGAGCAGGGTCAGGCCGGCGGCGGTCAGATCGAAGGGGATCTGCTCGGACGTCTGGCTGCGGACGTCGAGCAGCAGCGCGTGCCCCGCGGTGGTGAGCAGCGACGCGGACTGGTCGAGGATCCCGCACGGAACACCGACGAAGCCGTTCTCGGCCCGCTGGGCGAGTCGAACAAGCTCCGGACGGCTGAGCGCGAGGGAGAACAGGTCCCGCAGGGCGAGCGCGGTGGCGCATTCCAGCGCCGCCGAAGAGGACAGCCCGGCGCCCTGCGGAACGTCCCCGTCGACGACGATGTCGACACCGCCGAGGTGATGCCCTGCCTCGCGCAGCGCCCAGGCGACACCGGCCAGATAGGCCACCCAGCCGTCGACACCGCCGGGGCTGTCGGCGCCGCTGGCCGCACTGTGGCTGCCGGCGTCGCCGGGTTCCAGCTCGTCCAGCCGAAGGGTGCGCCTGTCATCGGGCTTCTGGGCCGAGTGGATGACGAGCTCGCGGTCATCGCGGCGGGCCGCGGCGACGACCACCTGCTGGGGCAACGCGATCGGCAGCGCCAGCCCCTCGCTGTGGTCGGTGTGCTCGCCGATCACGTTGACCCGGCCAGGCGCGGCCCACTCCCCTTCGGGCGTCCGGCCCATGACGGTCCGGAAGATCTCGGCGGCATCCGACACGCTGCTCACCGATGCATCATCCTCAGGACCACGGCCTCCTCGCCGACTGTCGGCGCGGTCATGGTGGTTCGGCACCACACAATTGTCGCCCGGGGTGGTGAAGCTCCGGCCCGTTCAGGCGTGCGCGACCAGGTGGATCGGCATTCGCCACGCCGAGAACCACATCCGCATCGTCGCCGCTCGCGCCCGCCGAGACCGCCGCGCCGTCTGGCTCTGGAACGACGCCCAGTCTCTGCGCCGCCGTCGTCGACCTCCTCATCTTCGGCGGCACCATCCTCCAGACGGGCGCCGGGCACTGACCACTCTTTCTATTCCAGCGTGCTAAGGGCTGCGTCGACGAGCTTCATCAGAGCGGCGGGTTCGGTTACCCCGTCTGTCCTCGCAACGTCGAGCATGATGCCCACGTCCTTGCGCAACAACGTCGCGGCCTGCCGCAACCCGGTCGTGTTGAAGCCGGAGGCGGCGAGAATCCCGGCGGCTCGACTTCCGCCGCTGCCGTGCGCGAGGACCTGCGCGACCGCGGCGGGGTCCATGCCGAGTCCCTCCGCGAGCGTGAAGGTCTCCCACGCGACGGTGAGCTGCGCGGTGAAGACGAAGTTGTTCAGCGCTTTGGCGAGCTGCCCGCTGCCGAGTTGGCCCAGGTGGATCAGCGGATTCGCGAAGGTCTCCAGCATCGGCCGGCAGCGGGCGACGTCTTCCTCCGCACCGCCGGCCATGACCAGGAGCGCACGCTTGGCCGCGGCGGCGCCGCCGCCACTGACCGGAGCGTCGACGACGGCGATCCCTCGCTTGGCGGCCTTATCCGCGAGCCTCCGGCAGGTGTCCGGATGAATCGTGGAGTGGATTACGACGAGGCCGCCGGGTGCGAGTCCGGCCAGGACTCCATCTGGCCGTAGCAGGACGTCCTCGACGTCGGCGTCGCCGACGACGCAGACGCAGACGATGTCGCTGGACGCACCGACTTCGGCCGGCGTCGCGGCAAGGTTCGCGGCGGTGTCGGCAAAGGGCTCCGTTGACGCGCTTCTGCGGGCCCACAGCGTGAGAGGGAAGCCGTCTTCGACTATGCGGCGCGCCATGGGTGCGCCCTGGCTGCCCAGCCCGATGAATCCGACCCGCATCGACTGTGCGTCGCCGCCACTCGACGTGCTCACAGGTCCCGCAGCGCGTCGAGGACGGCGTCGGCCAGCTCCGGGCGGCAGACCAGCAGGTCTGGCAGGTAGGGGTCGGGCTCGTTGTAGCGAAGCGGCGAGCCGTCAAGCCGGGAGACGTGCAGCCCGGCGGCCGCGGCGACGGCGACGGGCGCGCAGGAGTCCCATTCGTACTGGCCGCCGGAGTGCGCATAGACGTCGACCTGCCCGCGCAGGACCGCCATGGCCTTCGCTCCGGCGGAGCCCATCGGCACCAGGGCGGCCCCCAGCCGGGTGACGAGTTGGTCGACACAGGCGGGCGGCCGGGTCCGGGACACCGCGAGGCGGATCGGGCCGGCGGACCGGGTGGGCAGAGCGGGCGGAGCCCCGGTGTGCAGCACCAGGTCGGCGGCGGGCAGCGCGACGGCGCCGGCGACGGGCTGCCCGTTGACCGCGAGCGCGACGTGAACCGCCCAGTCGTCCCGCGGCGGCTCGCCGTACTCACGTGTCCCGTCCAGTGGGTCGACGATCCATACCCGCTCGTGATCGAGCCGGGCGGGGTCGTCGGTGTGTTCCTCGGACAGCACGGCGTCGCCTGGGCGTGCCTGGGCGAGGCGGCGCAGCAGCAGCTGGTTGGACTGCTGGTCCCCGGCAGCGCCGCCCTGGTCACGGATGACGAGCAGCAGGTCACCGGCCTCGGTGGCGAGGTCCGCCGCGAGCGCGTGATCGTCCACCGCGCTCAGGTCGCGTCCGTTACTCATATCTCGTCCGCCGCTCATGTCTCGTCCGCCGGTGTGAGATGACCGATGTCGCGTAGATAGGCGACGACCAGGTCTGCATTGGTCTCGGCGGAAACCTCGCCGGAGGCGTCGAGACGGATCTCGGGATGGTGGGGTGGCTCGTAGGGAGAGTCGATGCCCGTGAAGTTGACCAGCTCGCCGCGGCGGGCCTTGGCATACAGGCCCTTGCGGTCGCGCGACTCGGCGACCTCGAGGGGCGTGTCGACGAATACCTCGACGAACTCGCCGTCACCCGCCAGATCACGGGCCAGCTGACGCTCGGCACGGAACGGCGAGATGAACGAGGTGAGCACGATGAGCCCGGCGTCGGCCATGAGCCTGGCGACCTCGGCGATGCGGCGGATGTTCTCGACCCGGTCAGCCTCGGTGAACCCGAGGTCCTTGTTCAGTCCGTGGCGGACGTTGTCGCCGTCCAGCAGATAGGTGTGGAAGCCGAGGTCGTGCAGCCGCTTCTCGACGAGGTTGGCGATCGTGGACTTGCCGGCGCCGGAAAGCCCGGTGAACCACACGATCGCCGGCCGCTGGCCCTTGCGTGCCGCCCGCGCTCGCCGGTCGACCTCGACGGCCTGCCAGTGGATGTTGTGCGCGCGGCGCAGCGCGAAGTGCAGCAGCCCGGCGGCGACCGTCGCCTGGGTGAACCGGTCGATGAGGATGAACCCGCCGGTGTCCCGATTGCTGGTGTACGGGTCGAAGGGCACGGCGCGGTCCAGGCTGATGTTGGCGACACCGATCTCGTTCAGATCGAGCGTGCGCGCGGCGCTGTGCTCCAGGGTGTTGACGTTGACCTTGTGCTTGGGCTGCGCGACGGTCGCGCTGACGGTGCGGGTGCCGATCTTGAGCAGGTAGGGCCGGCCGGGCAGCATCGGTTCGGGGCTCATCCACACCAGGTGGCACTCGAACTGGTCGGCGACCTCGGCGGGGGCGTCCGCGGCGGCGAGGATGTCGCCCCGGCTGACGTCGATCTCGTCCGTCAGCGTGATCGTGACGGAGTCTCCCGCGCGGGCGGTGTCCCGGTCGCCGTCGAAGGTGACGATTCGGCCGACGGTGCTTTCCTGGCCACTCGGCAGCACCCGGACCCGGTCACCCGGGCGGACCGCCCCGCCGGCGATCTGCCCGGCGAAGCCGCGGAAGTCGAGGTCGGGCCGGTTGACCCACTGCACCGGCAGGCGGAACGGCCCGGCGTCCGACGCGTTGTCGATCTCGACGGTTTCCAGGTGGCCGACCAGGGTCGGGCCGGAGTACCAGGAGGTGTTCGGGCTGGGGGTGGTGATGTTGTCACCGCGCAGCGCCGACAGYGGGATGCAGGTGACGGCGTCGCCCGCCAGGCCGATCCGGGCGGCGAAGGCCCGGTAGTCCGCCTCGACGGCGGCGAAGACGTCCGGCGAGTAGTCGACGAGGTCGAGCTTGTTGACCGCGAGGACGACGTGGCGGATGCCGAGCAGCGAGACGAGGTAGCTGTGCCGGCGCGTCTGGGTGAGCACACCCTTGCGCGCGTCGACGAGGATCACGGCGAGGTCGGCCGTCGACGCCCCGGTGACCATGTTGCGGGTGTACTGCTCGTGCCCGGGGGTGTCCGCGACGATGAACTTGCGCCGCTCGGTGGAGAAGAACCGGTAGGCGACGTCGATGGTGATGCCCTGCTCGCGTTCGGCCGCGAGCCCGTCGACGAGCAGCGCGAAATCCAGCTCACCGCCCTGCGTGCCGACCTTCTTCGAGTCGGACTCCAACGCCGCGAGCTGGTCGGAGAAGACCAGTTTCGCGTCGTAGAGCAGTCGGCCGATCAGGGTGGACTTCCCGTCGTCGACGCTGCCGCAGGTGATGAACCGCAGCATCGACTTGTGCTCGTGCCGGCGCAGGTATTCCGCGATGTCGGTCGTGACGAGGTCGTCGGTCGCGTGCGCCATCACCGCTCACCCGCCATCAGAAGTACCCCTCATGCTTCTTCTTCTCCATCGATCCGGACGAGTCGTGATCGATCACCCGTCCCTGCCGCTCCGAGCTCGTCGTCAGCAGCATTTCCTGGATGATCGCCAGCAGGGTCGCGGCCTCACTTTCCACCGCGCCGGTGAGCGGGTAGCAGCCCAGCGTGCGGAACCGGACGGAACGCTGTTGGGGAACCTCACCGGGGTGTAGCCGCATGCGCTCGTCGTCCACCATGATCAGTGCGCCGTCGCGTTCCACCACCGGCCGCGGCGCGGCGAAGTACAGCGGCACGATCGGGATGTTCTCCCTGTGGATGTAGAGCCAGATGTCCAGCTCGGTCCAGTTCGACAGCGGGAACACCCGCACGCTCTGCCCCGGTGCCCGCCGCACGTTGTAGAGCCGCCAGAGTTCGGGGCGCTGGTCCTTCGGGTCCCAGCGGTGCTGCGCGGACCGGATCGAGAACACCCGCTCCTTGGCCCGGGATTTCTCCTCGTCCCGGCGAGCGCCGCCGAACGCCAGATCGAAGCCGTACTTGTCCAGCGCCTGCCTGAGTCCCTCGGTCTTCCAGACGTCGGTGTGCAGGGCGGAGCCGTGGTCGAACGGGTTTATGCCCCGCGCGAGCGCCTCCGGGTTCTGGTGGACGAGCAGCTCCAGGCCCAGGTCGCCGATCAGGCTGTCCCGGAAGTCATACATCGCGCGGAATTTCCACGTCGTGTCGACGTGCAGCAGCGGGAACGGCGGCTTCGACGGGTAGAACGCCTTGCGCGCGAGGTGCAGCATCACCGCGCTGTCCTTGCCCGCCGAGTACAGCATCACCGGCCGTTCGCTCTCCGAAACAGCCTCGCGGAATATCTGGATGCTCTCGTTCTCCAGGCGCTGCAGATGGGTTGCGCCGCCATGAGGTCCCGAAAGGGGCTGTGCTGGCATCATGCGGCCTTCGCTGCCCACGCGGCCTCGGCCGCGTCATGCAACGCCTCGCCCTTGGCGAATCCGTAGTAGGCGGAGAAATGCAGCACGATCTCGTCCATCTCCTCCTTGGTCAGGTCGCCGGAGTGCAGCGCCGAGGAGACGTGGGTCCGCAGCGGTGTCGGGGAGTCGTCGATCGCGACGGAGGCGACCGTGATGATCCGCCGCTCGCGCCGGGTGAGGCCGGGGCGCTGCCAGACATGACCGAAGACGAAGTTCAGGATTCCGGCCTGCCGGTAGGGCGACGAGGGCGGCGGCGCCTGGGTGAGGTTGACGTCGATGAACTCCTGCACGCCCCGCGCGATCCGCCGTTCCCAGTCGTTCTCCCCCAGGGTTTCGTTGGGCAGCACCGGCCACGGCTCGGGATCCCGCCCGTTCTCCTGGGCGATCCGGGCCGACATTCTCGCGATGACGCCTTCGAGGTGGCTGGCCTTGGGCCAGCCGCAGTAGACGGCGAAGTGCAGGACGAACTCGAGCATCGCCGGGAGGTCGATGTCCCCGCTGTTCAGTGCGGCGTAGACGTGGTCGTCGATGGGCCCGGGCGCGTCCGCGGCGGCGACGCAGGTCAGCGTCACCCATCGACGGTCGCGTCGGGAAAGCCCGGGGCGGGACCAGACCTCGCCGAACACGAAGTCACGGGTGAGTGCCTCGTGTGGCGTGCCGGCCGGCGCGGGCTCTCTGGTCATCACCTCGCGGTAGATCTTCTCCGCGTTGCCCATGTTCAGGATCTCCTGCCGTGGTGTCGCGTGGTCTGCGGGTCAGCTCATCCGGAGTGCGACCCGTACCGAGTCACGGCCGGGCGTCGAGCGAGTCAGGAGAGCGAAGGCGTCCTCGAACTTCTCCAGCGGGAACGAGTCGCCGAGCAGTTCGGCGGTCGGCACCTTGCCCGCGTTGATGAGCGCGACGGCGCCCGCGGCGTCGAGGCCGGCGCCGGGGTGCAGCGTGATGCGGCGGGTCGGGATCCAGTCGCTGTGGAATCCCTCGAGCGGGCGGTCCTTCATTCCCGCGATGACGACGTGGCCGCCCTTGTGGACGAGGTCCATGGCCAGGTTCACGGTCACCGGGTTGCCCGCCGCGGCGTCGATGACCACGTCGGCCATCGCGCCGCCGGTGATCTCGCGGACCCGTTCGACGACGTCCTCGGCCTCGACGTCGACGGTGTGGTCGGCGCCGATCCGGCGCGCGCAGTCCAGCCGGAACCGGTCCCGGGCCGTCCCTGTGACGATGACGTTCGCGGCGCCGGCCGCCCTGGCCGCGACGATCGTGGCCATGCCCATGTGCCCGGGGCCCTCGATGACGACGACGTCACCGTCCTTGACCGGGGCGACCCAGGTGACCGCACAGCTCAACGGCTCGAAGACCGTCAGCTGGTCGGCGGGGACGTCCTCGCGCAGCTTGTAGACCATGGACCCGGGCAGCAGCTCCAGGTGCTCGGCGAAGCCGCCGTACAGCCCCGAGCCCTCGTCGACGGAGAAGTCGTGCCCGTAGATGCGGTGGCCGGCCGGTGTGAAGACGATGTCCCAGACCGCCACCCGATCGCCCTCGGCGACGCCCCACTTCTCGGCGGCGGCAGGGTCGATGCGCTCGATGCGCCCGACGATCTCGTGCCCGGGGATGGAGGGGAAGGCGCCGCCCCACGAGGTGTGGACGTGCCCGCGGAAATGGTCGATGTCGCTGTGGCACAGCCCGGTGGCCTCGACCCGCAGGACGGCGCCGCCGGGCTGCGGGGCCGGCACCGGGAGGTCGCGCAGCTCCCATGTCTCGTCGCCGTTGAACACGACCGCCCGGCTCATAACATCACCTTCTCGAGTAGTGCGGTGGCCCGCTCGACGGCGCGGCGGGTCGCGGGCTCGAGGCCCTCGGCCTCGACCGCCGGGCCGACGAGCTCCAGCTCGAACGGCCCGACATAGCCGGTGTCGAGAACGGCCCGCACGAAGGCCTCGACTGGCATGTCCCCGTCGCCGGGGACCATCCGGGTTCCGGCCGGCAGCGGTCCGTCCTCGCGGGCGATGACGTCGCAGAGCTGCGCGACCGCGAGGCGGTCGCCGATCTGGCGCACCGCCGCAGCCAGGTCGGGTTCCCGCCAGCAGTTGCCGAGGTCGACGATGAGCGCGAGGCCGGTGCGGTCGGAGACCTCGGCGGCCTCGCGCAGGGTGTGGACGAACGACCGGTCCGCGCGCTGCGTCGGTTCGATCGCCAGCCGGACACCCCGGGCGTCGGCGCGGGCGAGGCAGGGTGCGGCCGCGTCGGCGAGCGCCGCGGTGAGCTCGTCGAACGCCCGGCCGTCGGCGGCGCCGGGGGTGAAGTAGACACAGCCACCGAGCAGGGCCGCGAGGTCGATGGCCTGGTTCACCCGGGTGCGGGTCGCGTCCCAGGTGTCGGGGGCGCTCAGGTCGAAGGAGTGCGTGATGACCGTCGTGAGGCGCATCGACCGGGAGGTGAGCGCACGCACCGCCTCGCCGCGTCCGTGGTCGGTGAGTTTGACGTCGAGCACGCCCACGCGGTGGACGTCGAGGGAGTCCCACAGGAGCAGCTCGTCGGCGAACGCCCACGGGTAGGTGCACATCTCGCTGACGGACAGCCGGGGGTGGGTCATGACCCGTCCTCCCGCAGGTCACGGATCTCGGCTTCCAGCCAGCGGACCTCGCTGAAGTTCTCCCGGCCGCTGCGCTCCAGCAGCCTTTCGTGGGCCTCAAGCCTGATGTTCAGCGCGTCGGTGTCCTTCGGCGTCTGCGACAGGACGATCTCGGCGAAGTGCAGCGCCTGCAGGGGCCGCCCGGCCGCCAGGTGCGCCTGCGCACGGGTGACCAGCGGTGCCGTGCCGCCGGCGAGCTCGACGAGCTCGCCCCAGATCGCGCTGGCGGGGACGTCGTAGAGCTCGGTCGTCGACTCGTAGCGGAACCAGCCGGCGTGCTCCTCCCAGATCGCCCGCACGATCCACGGGACCTTGCCGTGCCCCTGTGGGATGTCGAGCTCGGGCGGCAGTGTGATCTGCCCCATCAGGGTCCACAGGTCCACACCTGCGTTCATTCCCTCGATGGTCCGGTCACGCAGGTACTGCGTGGCGTCACGCATCCGGGTCAGCTGCTGGCGGATGTTCTCCTCGCCGCTGACCGGTTCGCCGTGCCCGGTGATCAGTTTCTCGGGGCGAAGCGCGATGACCCGGTCGACGGCGTGCAGGTAGCCGATGGCACTGCGGATCTTGTCCCCGCGCACCGTGTACAGGTTCGGGATGTGCCCGAACAGCGGGCCGAACAGGTTGCCGGTGAAGGCGATGCGCTCCGCGGGGAGCCAGACGACCAGCGAGTCGGTCGTCTCCCCGCCCGGGGTCGCGTACAGCTCGATCCGGCGGCCGCCCAGGGTGAGCGTGTGGCTGTCGAGGAACGTTGTCGTCAGGACCGGCTCGGGCGGCTGGTAGAGCGGGTCGACCCGGGTGACGTCGCGGTTCCACAGCCGTCGACTGCGGCGGGCGAAGAACGGCTGCAGGCGGTGGAAGTACTCCCGGACGTCCCCGTGGTTGGCCTGGGCGATCGTCTCCACCTCGGGAGTCACCAGCTGTGACCAGCCGCCGACGTGGTCGGGGTGGCCCTGGGTGAACACGATGGCGCGAACCGGGTGGTCGCTGACCTTGGCGAACCGCGCCCGGATCTGCTCCGCCTCGAAGTACATCCCGGTGTTGATCAGCAGGTCGCCGCCGGGGGTGGTGACCAGATAACTGTTGGAGATGCCCTTCGACGCGTGGATCCCGTCGCCGAGGTCCACGGCGTCCTGCACGCCCTCCCCCGCCCTGACGATGAGGGCGTTGAGTGGCTGCTTCTCCGAGCTCATCGGCTGTCTCCCCTGCGCGCCTCGGAACGGACCCCGAAGGCCTCGGTGTAGAAGGCGAACCGGCGCCGCAGCCCATCCGCGTCGAGACCGAAGTCGCCCTCCAGGTCGTAGACGACCCGGCCGCGCTGGCCGCGGGGATGCGACGCGAGATAGTGCTCGATGTCGGCGATGGTGTCGTCGGTGACCTCGAGCCCGGCGCGTTCCAGCACGCCGGCCGCGGCCTGGACGTCGTTGCCGACGATCTCGTCGAAGTGCACCTCGACGAGCTGTTCGGCAGGTACCAGGTGCCGGTCACGCAGGTAGCTGCGCAGCATCCGTTCGGGACGGTCGACCCAGTAGGCGACGTGGGCGTCGATGTCCGGCTGCTTCTGGCTCATCTTGAGCGCGAGCCCGCGCATCGTCAGCAGGGACTGGATCGTCGCCACGGGGTCGCGGTGGATCATCACGACCGTCGCGTCCGGGTAAGCCGCCAGCAGCGGGCCCAGCTGCTCGCTGTGCTGGTTGGACTTCAGCATCCAGCGCCCCTTGCTGGGATGCTGCCAGGTGATCGCCCGCAGCACGTCCTTCATGTAGCGGTAGTGCGGGGTCTGGTCGTGGGTCAGGTAGTGATCGCGGAAGCCGGGGACGTTCGCCATCCACTCCCACTGGTAGCTGGCAAAGTCCGGCACCTGCAGCTCGTTCTCGCCGCAGGCGTGGTCGGGTGAGTGCTCGTGCATGGCGGCGAAGATCTCGTTACGGCTCAGCTGCTGCCACCGCGCGTCGGACCGGGCCCAGCGCGGGTCCGTCCCGCCCGGGCCCGCCGTCTCGCCCGGGTTCGGAGCCGGCTGCGCGGCCAGGTAGACCGGCAGGTGGCGCAGCCGCCGGTCGGCGGCGAGGAGGTTCTCCAGGTGGGTGCTGCCCGACCGCGGCAGGGCGACGACGTTGATCGGGCGTTCGATCGGCGCGTCGAGGCAGGCGGGGTACTCGTTCCAGTAGTGCTGGATCAGCAGCCGGTTCGCCGCCGCCCGGACGCACTGGTCGACGAAGGTCGCCTTGCTGGCCCGCCACACGTTCCCGTCGGCCTCGACCTCGGCCAGCAGCAGCCCGAGGCGCTCGGTGAAGTCGAGGGCGCCGAAGTCGTCGAGCCCGGTCTGGCGCCGGGCCGCGGCCAGCACCGCGTCGACGCTCATGTCCAGCGGACGTCCCTCGACGGCCTCGAGGGCGGCCCGCTCGGCGGCGGTGCGGGTGTCGGTGCGCATCCCGTCGACGCGCAGCACTTTCACGGCCATGGCGGCAGCTCCGTGATGTCGGTCTTTCCGGCGTTCGCCAGCCATCCGCCGTCGACGACGACGACGTCGCCGGTGTGGAAACGGGATTCGTCGCTCATGAAGTAGACGCCGATCCCGGCGAGCTCGTCCGACTCCGCCATCCGGCCCAGTGGGCTGAAGCGGCGGATGCGCTGGGACAGCGGGGTTTCCTGCGCGACCTGCACCGTCTCGCTCACGGTGTAGCCGGGACAGACCACGTTGCAGCGGATCCCGTAGCGGCCGGCCTCCACCGCGATGCCCCGCGACATCGCCACCATGGCACCCTTCGCGGCGTTGTAGTGCTCCATCCCGGGGCTGCCGGTCAACGCCGACAGGCTGGCGCAGAACAACAACGAGCCGCCGGGGTCACCCTGGTCGTAGCGCCGCTTCATGTGCCGCGCCCCCTCGCGGACGGCGTAGAACGCCCCGTGCTGGTTGACCGCCAGCAGTCCGTGCCACGCCTCGCTGGTCATCTCCACGAAGCTGCGCTCCCGGCGCATCAGGCCGGCGTTGGCGATGACGCCGTCCACCCGGCCCAACTCCTCAACCACTTCGGCCATCGCGGCGACGACCCGCGCCTCGTCGGAGACGTCCACCTCCTGTGCGAGGACCCGGTGGCCGAAGGCAGCCAGCTCCCTGGCGGCCTCGGCGTTCCTGTCCGCGCGCCGGCCCCAGACGACGACATCGCCACCGGCCTGGGCGACCCCGCGCGCGAAGGCCAGCCCGATCCCCGCGTTCCCGCCACTGACCACGACCACCCGGCCCGTTAAGTCGAACATGGAATATTGCTATAGCAAAATCTTCTTTGCAGTCAAGCCTGATGTCCACGCAGGGAGCCACCCCCGTCGACGGGGAGGACGGCGCCCGTGATGTACGAGGCGTCGTCGGAGGCGAGAAACAGGGCCGCCCGGGCGATGTCCCAGGCGGTGCCCTGGCGTCTCATCGGCACCTGGGCCGCGCGGGCGGCGGCGACGTCGTCGCGGGAGCGGCCACTCGCCACCGCGACACGGTCGACACCGATGGGGGTGTCGATCATGCCGGGCACGATGGCGTTCACCCGGACGCCGTGCGGGGCGTACTCGAGCGCCAGGCCCCGGGTGAGAGCGTTGAGGGCCGCCTTGCCGACCGAGTAGGGATTGGCCCCGGCGAGAACCCCCGCCAGGGAGGAGATGTTGATGACCACCCCTCGACCCTGGGCACGCATGACGGGCAGCACCTGCCGGCACACCATCCACAGGCCGGTGAGGTTGAGGTCGAGGCCGCGGTTCCAGTCGGCGACACTGAGGTCCTCGGTGGCGGCGGCCACGACGACACCGACATTGTTGTGCAGGACGTCGATCGCCCCGAGAGTCTCCACCGCGGCCTCGGCGAGGGCCGCACACTCCTCGGGGCGGGTGATGTCAGCCTGGTGGGCGTACGCCACACCCCCGCCGGCCCGGATCTCGCAGGCGGTCTGTTCGGCCGCCTCCCGGTCGCGGTCCACGACCAGGACGGTGGCGCCTTCGCGGGCGTAGGCGAGGGCGGCGGCCCGCCCGTTGCCCACCGTCGCTCCGGCACTCTGTCCACCGCCGACGATCACGGTGTTCCTGCCTTCGAAGCGGTTCATGCGGCCGCACCTTCCGGTCTCGACGAGGTCCAGGCGGCGAGAGCCGCCCTGACCTGGGTGGCGAGAGCCACCCCGACCGCCGCATTTTGCTATGACGAAATCCCCGTTGCAGTCAGTCCGGTGGACAGCCTCTTCTTGTCGGGGTTCGCTACGGTGTCCGCATGCCCAGGCCCGCGCCCGCGTCTGCCCGCGCGACAGACATCGTCTCCTTCCTGACCGCGCATCCGTCCCGTGGCTTCACGATCAGTGAGCTGGTCGCGCACCTCGACATGAACATCGCTTCGGCCCACGCGACCCTGGCGGTGCTGTGCGACTGCGGCTTCCTCATCCGCGACCCGGTGCATCGCACCTACGTGCTGGGTCCGGCGCTGGCGGCGACGGGCTTCGCCGCGCTCGAGCAGCATCCGGCGATCAATGCCGCCATCGAGCAGGCCGAGGTGCTCGCGGGCGAGCTCGGCGCGGAGGTCGGCGTCTCCGCGACCGCCGGACGGGACGTCATCTTCCTCGCTCGGCGCGGCCCGCAGCCGCTCACACCCAGCGTCGGCTACCCCGGAGACCGCACACCGCTGCTCGCGCCGATCGGTGCCGTCTTCCTCGCCTGGGCGGACGACGACGCGATCACCTCGTGGATCGACCGCGCCGCCCTCACAGCCCCGCTCGCCCAGCTGTACCGCGGAGTCCTGGCGGAGATCCGGRCCCGGGGCTTCAGCGTCCCGCTGCAGGCGATCGCCGCCCCGGCAGTGATCGACGCGGTCGCGAGGCTGCGCAGCGAGCCGACCGACGAGCAGGCCGAACAACGCCTCACCGAGGCCCTCGCGGCTACCGACGAGATGCTGCTGTCGTTCGACGGGCTCGAGGACGCGGACGAGATCGCGGTCAAGACCATCGCCGCCCCGATCTTCGACCCGATCGGCCGGGTGCTGCTGTCACTGAGCATCACCGCCGCGGAGCACCCGGTCCCCGTCTCACAGGTCGGCGAGCTGGGCCGTCGCCTGGCCCAGTCAGCGGCCATCGCGACTCGTCAGGCCCGCGGCCGGATTCCCGGGCGCGATCTGCCGGCGTCCGCGTCGGCCGGCTCGGCCCGCCAGCGCTGACAAGCTCTCACGTGCCCAGCGGACACGTGAGACCGCGGCCGGGCCACCAGCCCCTGCGCTGCGGCTGACCAGCGGCGCCGGGTGCGCCGGACGCGATCTGGGCGTCACCGGCGCGCCCAGGGCGGACCCGCTTTTCACGGTTCGGGCACGAGGACCACGGTGCCGCCGGAGCAGGCAGATGACGTCCGCGCACCGTCGTGATGCGCGTCCGCCACTGCGGTGGCTCGTACGCGACCGGCCACCAGGCTAGCCGGACGCTCACGCTCGGTGGGTCGTCCGGCACCGGTAGGCCGCCACCAGTTACCACCGGTCATTGATGAACACCGACGGCCTGACCTGGCCAAACGGACCGCCAAGCCCACGGCGCTGGCATGCCTGAGACACCTTGACCCGATTTGGTTTTCGTTATAGCAATATTGCCATCGACTTCTGCTCGAGGAGTCCTCTTGACGATGAGCCGCCGGTCCCGGGGCTCGATCCCGGATTTCGGCGTGCCGTCCACCGCAGACAGACCCGAACGAACCTGACCGGCCGGCGCGCCGCGCACGCGCACGCCTGGCATCGCGGCACGTGCTCGTCAGACGCCACGGCCGACCCGCTGACAACGAGCTCCGGAAAGGTCCGGAGTACCGATGAGAGGTCACAGATGATCCGCAAGGCACGATTACTGGCCATCACGGTTGTCTGCGCCATGACGCTCGTGCTCGGAGCCTGTGCCGGCGGCGATTCCACGCCGTCCGCATCAGCAGGCGCATCCGGGGCGCCGGTGGCCGGAGGCAACGGGCGAGTACTCACCTTGAACGACCCACGCAGCCTGGATCCCGTGGCTATCGGCAATGCCTATGCGACCTCGGCTGTCATCGGCAACGCCCTGTACGGGACGTTGATGACCAACGACAGCGCGGGCAAGGTCGTCTACAGGATGGCCGAGTCGTTCACCACTGCCGACAACGGCACCTCGTTCCGGCTCACGCTGAAACCGGGCCTGGTGTTCTCCGACGGCACCCCGCTCGACGCCGCGGCCGTGAAGTTCAACTGGGAGCGGGCCAAGGATCCGGCCACCGGATCGGTCAACGTCTCCGAGGCGTCGATGATCGCCTCCGCCGAGGTGATCGACCCGGTGACACTGAAAATCAGCCTGACCAGCCCGGTGCCGAGTTACGTCCAGTCCGTCATCACCTCGACCCTGAACTGGATCGCCTCACCGGCGGCGTTGGCCAAGGGGCAGGCGGAGTTCGACCGGAACCCGGTGGGAGCCGGGCCGTTCACGCTGAGGAGCTGGACCAGGCAGGCGACCATGGAAATGGTCAGGAATCCGAAGTACTGGGACGCCCCCAGGCCCTACCTCGACAGCCTGACGTTCCGCCCGGCGCTCGATGCCACCCAGCGCTACAACACGATCCTCAGCGGCGGCGCCGACGTGGCCATCGAGTCGAACTGGGTCAACCTCGACAAGGCAGCCAAGGCCAACCTGCCGACCGACGTCATGGACCTCTCCGGCGGCGTCCTGATGGCGCTGAACAGCCGGCGGGCGCCGTTCAACGACATCCGGGCCCGGCAGGCGGTAGCCGCCGCGCTGGACACCAATGTCGTGAACCAGGCCGTCTACGGCGGTACCGCGAAACTCGCCAGCACTCTTTTCACCGAGGATTCGCCCTATTACTCGAACACCCCGTTGGCACACCCGGACAAGGCGAAGGCGCAGCGGCTGTTCGACGAGCTCGCCGCAGAGGGCAAGCCGGTGTCCTTCACCTTCACCAGCGCACCCTCGACCGAGAACAAGGCCCTGGCCGAGAACGTCCAGGCCCAGCTCAGCGCGTTCCGCAACGTCACCGTCCATGTGAAGGTCGTCGAAGTGACGGAACTCGCCGGGCTTCGCCGGACCCACGACTTTGACGTGGCCACCACCTCCGCGTTCTTCCAGGACCCCGAGCCACGGTTGTTCACGGCGCTGCATTCGACCTCGGCGGCGAACCTGGGAGGCCTGGCCGACCCGCAGCTCGACCAGGCGCTGCAGGACGCCCGGACCGCCACCACCGAGCAGGACCGTAAGGCGGCCTACGACACGCTGCAGGAACGGCTGGTCGAGCAGGTCCCGGTGATCTTCTACACCCGGGCCGCGCCCAGCGTCATCACCGCCACGAACGTCGGCGGTGTGCGGCAGTACGGCCTGGGTTCATTGCTTCCCGAAGAGCTGTGGATCAAGCCATAGCCGATGCGACTGCCCATAGCGGCCGGTCGGCGCCGAGATCGGCCATCGGCATCGGCTGCCGTGGACGCGGCGCGCAACCCGTCGACCACCACCGGAGGAAGCAAGCCACATGCTGCTCACCACCGCGCAACGATTAGGGCGCAGCCTGTTGGTCGTACTGCTGGTAACCATGGGCTCGGTCGGGCTGCTGAGCCTGGCACCGGGCTCCGCGGCCGCCGTCATGCTCCAGGAGAACGCGACACCCGAGCAGGTCGCGGAACTCGAGCACCAGCTCGGCCTCGACAAGCCGGTGTGGGAGCAGTACGTCAGCTGGCTCGGTAACGCGATTCGGGGTGATCTCGGCAGTTCACCGATCACCAACCAGCCGGTCGTCGAGGCGATCAACCAGCGGCTTTCGGTCACCATTGAACTCGCGGTGTTCGCCCTCATCCTCGCGCTGGTCATCGCGGTCGGGCTGGCCATCGTTTCCGCGGCATTCGAGGGAACACTGCTCGATCGCGCGATCACCGCACTCTCCTCAGGTTTCCTGTCCGTTCCCGCGTTCATCGCGGGACCTCTCCTCACCTACCTCCTCGCGGTCCAACTCGGCTGGTTTCCGGTGACCGGCTGGGTCAAAATCGGCGCGGGCTTCGGAGGAAATCTGGAGTCCGCTTTCCTGCCCATTCTGGCGATCTCACTGACCGAGATCGCCGCGTTCCACCGGCTGCTGCGCGCCGACCTGGTCGGAACGATGCGCGAGGACTTCGTCGAGGCAGCTCGTGCCAAGGGCATGAGCCCCGCCTACGTGATGACGCGCCACGCCCTTCGTCCGTCATCCTTCTCCCTGATCACCCTGATCGGGATCAATCTCGGGCGACTGATCGGCGGGACGGTCATCGTCGAGTCCCTGTTCTCGCTGCCCGGTCTCGGTCAGCTGGTCGTCAGCTCTATCACCAGCCGGGACGTCATCACCATCCAGGGAGTCGTGGTGTTCGTGGCGGTGGTCTACGTGGCGTTGAACACGCTCGTGGACATCAGCTACAGCTGGCTCGACCCCAGGGTCAGAAAGGCCGGGGCGTGAGATGACCCGTCCTTACGGCACCGCGGCGACTGTGACCGAGCAGCGAACCGCCGCACCGGCGGAGGTCCTGCCTGGCACGCCGATCGTCTCCGCGGCGCGCAGGCCGCGGTCGTTTCTGGTCTACCTGTGCTACGGCTGGCTGGCACTGGTGTTGGGGGTCGCCGTACTGGCCGACGTGCTGCCGATCCCGTCGTACACGATCCCGGTCGGGGACCCGCGCCAGGGACCGAGCGGCGGGTTCGACCTCCTGCTGGGCACCGACTCGCAGGGCCGGCCGATGATCTCCCGGGCGGTCTACGGCGCGCAGGTCTCGCTGCTCGTCGGCACGGTGGGCAGCCTGCTCGGGGCCGCGATCGGCGCGGCCCTGGGCCTGCTGGCCGGCTACCTCGGCGGATGGCTCGACTGGGTTGTCCGGCTGCTCACCGACGCGTTGCTGGCCTTCCCACCACTGATCCTGCTGCTCGCGATCTCCTCGATCCTGACGCCGAGCATCATGACGCTCACCGCCGGGCTCACGCTGCTGATCATTCCGACGTTCACCCGGCTTGCCCGCGCGAACACCCTGACCTGGGCTTCTCGCGACTTCATCACCGCGGCCAGGAACATGGGCGCTTCTCGCGGACGGATCCTGATCCGGGAAATCCTGCCCAATCTCCTGCCGTCACTGGCGGCCTACCTTCCGGTCGTGATCTCGGCCCTGATTGTCGCGGAAGGCTCGCTCAGTTTCCTCGGCGCCGGTATTCCGCCGCCCCGGCCAAGCTGGGGCGGCATGATCTCCGACGGCAAGGACTACCTGGTGGACGCGCCGCACATGGTGCTCATACCAGCATCGATCATTTTCCTCACCGTGTTCTCGCTGAACCAGGTCGGCGATCACCTGCGCCATCGACTCGACCGCACCCTGCATGACTAGGGCCCGCCGGGCGCATTCGCCTGAGCGCCTTGTTCACCCGAGCGGGCCAGACACCCGTCGATCGCGGGAGATACCCGCGCAACCGCCGCCGACGCTCCGAAGGGAAGGTGCTTCCGGCTCATGAGCACCGAACCAGTCCTGCGGGTGCGCAACCTGCGAGCCCACATCGGCACCACACGCGGCGTCGTACGCGCGGTGGACGACGTCAGCCTGGACCTCGACCATGCCCAGGCGTTGGGCGTGGTCGGGGAGTCCGGGTCCGGGAAGTCCGTGACGGCGAGAGCGATCATGGGCATCCTGCCCGCCCGGTCCGGATGCTCCGGTGAGGTGTTCTTCCAGGGCCGGGACCTGCTCGCGCTCCCCCGAGCGCAGCGGGCGGAGATCTGGGGCAAGCAGATCGCGATGGTCTTCCAGGACCCGGGCCGCTCGCTCAACCCGGTCGTCCGGGTCGAGCGCCAGCTCACGGAGGGCATGCGCAGGCACCTGGGCATCGGACGCTCCGAAGCCCGTGCTCGGGCCCTCGATCTTCTGCAGGAGGTGGGGGTGCCCGACCCGGAGAAACGGTTACGCAACTATCCGCACGAGCTCTCCGGTGGCATGCGACAGCGGGTGATGATCGCGACGGCGCTGGCATGCGAGCCGGAGCTGCTGATCGCCGACGAGCCGACCACCGCGCTCGATGTCACCGTCCAGCGCCAGATCCTCGACCTGCTGCGCAGGGTCCAGCACGGTCGCGGCATGTCCATGATGCTCATCAGCCACGACCTGGCCGTCGTCGCCGGACGCACCGACCGGGTCGCCGTGATGTACGCCGGCCGGTTGACCGAGTACGGGTCGACCCGGGAGGTGTTCGGCTCCCCCAGGCACCGCTACACCCAAGCCCTGCTGGACGCGACGCCGTCGCTCGACCACGTCCGGCACGCCCCGATGCGCCTGATCCCGGGCGCGCTGCCCGACCCGACCAACCCGCCCTCCGGCTGCCGGTTCGCGCCGCGCTGCACCCACGCCGACGACGGGTGCCTGGAACCCGGACCGGCGATGTCGTCGGTCGGCGCCGACCACAAGGTGGCCTGTCTGCATCCGGCTGGACCCGACACCGGGAAAGCCGGAATGCAACCCGCCGGACAGGTTCCGGCCGATGCCAGGACACCCGCCACATCTGGAGGTGAGCCTGTTGGCTGGTAGCGGCACCGCGCATCTGCGCGGCGAACAGGCGTTGCTGTCCATCCGCGACCTGGTCGTCGAGTACCGATCCAAGGGCGGCGTGGTGCAGGCAGTATCCAAGGTCAGCTTCGACGTCCTGCCCGGGGAGACCCTCGGTATCGTCGGCGAGTCGGGCTGTGGCAAGTCCACGACGGGCCGGGCCGTCCTGCGGCTGGGCAAGATGGTCTCCGGCCAGATCTCGTTCGCGGGTGAGCCCCTCGAGAGGGCCGGCGAGCCCAGGATGCGCGAGTTGCGCCGGCACATTCAGATGATCTTCCAGGACCCGGTGGCGTCACTCAACCCCCGCCGGCCGGTGAAGGACCTGGTGGTCGAGGGCCTGGCGATCGCCGGCGTCCCGGCCACCGCACGGGCCGCCATGTCGTCCGCGGTTCTCGAACAGGTGGGGCTGGGCAGCGAGCGTTTCCGCGACCTGCTGCCCCGGCAGCTCTCCGGTGGACAGGCCCAGCGGGTCGCGATCGGTCGGGCACTGGCCCTCAGACCCCAGTTGCTCATCTGCGACGAGCCGGTCAGCGCCCTCGACGTGTCCGTCCAGGCCCAGATCCTCAACCTGATCGAACAGCTGAAGGCCGAGTACCACCTCACCGTCGTGTTCATCGCCCACGACCTCGGGGTCGTCCGCTCGGTCAGCGACAACGTGCTGGTGATGTATCTGGGCAAGGTCTGCGAGTTCGGTGACGCCGACCTCGTCTACGGCAGCCCCGCCCACCCCTACACCCGGGCCCTGCTGGACTCGGTCCCGCGGGCCGACCCGGACAACGCCTTCCACGGCCCGGCCATCGAGGGCGACCTGCCCTCCCCTCTGGCTCCGCCGACAGGCTGCCGGTTCCGCACCCGCTGCCCACAGGCCACCAGGCGGTGTGCCGAGGAGGAGCCCCAGATCCGTGAGCTCCGCCCCAGCCAGTACGCCGCATGCCACCACCCGCTCACCACCGACAGAGTGGTCTCCTCCGAGGCCGCGAGCACGACTACGACCGCCCAGACGGTCCCGGCTGTGGACGAGACCGACTAGCGGTCCGATCCCGCCGGCGGGGAGACCCACGATCGACCGCGGCGAGATCACCCCGGCGCCACGGGTAGGCGACGGTGTGGCGGGGACGGTGTTGGCAAGCCGGACAGGTGAACGTCTCGGAGCGCGTGCAGGGCTTCGGCGGGGTTGCTCACCGAGACCAGGGTGTCGGGATGATCGTCGCTACGCTCCGGACACCGACGGGTCAGGATGTCCTCGTATATGAGCCTTGGAACCTGAACCCCCACGCTTATCCTCCGCAGCTCGATGAGCTGGCGGTTTGAGGGTCTGGGGCGGGTCGGGCGTCCGCGACGCGGCGCCGTCAGGTCCGTGCTGGAAGTGCCGCCAGCTCGGTCACTTCGCGCAGGGTGCGGGTTCCGGGCGGCAGGCGGCGTGCGTCCGCCTCGCCGAGCACCCGCTGCAGTGCGGCGTTGACCGGGGTCGGGACGCCGTGCAGCCGGCCCAGCAGCACGATCTCGCCGTTCAGGAAGTCGGCTTCGCTGGGAACGCCGCGGGCGAAGCTCTGCCAGGTGGACTGCCGGCCCGCCACGACGCCCGAGTTCGGATCGATCCCGAACGTGGAGAGGTCCTCCGTACGTTCCGCGGCGGTGTCGGCGACCGCGRGACCGGCGGCCTCGAACACGCCTCGGGCCTCCGCGACGAGCCGCTGGCCGAGGGCTGACCGTTCCTCGTCGTCGCCGCCGGCCAGGGCCTCGTCGCCGGCCAGGACCTCCAGCCCGTTACGCACGCTGTGCAGCAGCTTCGCCGCCTTCCAACGGGTGACGTCGTCCGTGAGCTGGACGATGTATCCGGCACGGCGCAGGTCGGCCGCGACGCCCTCCAGGGCCGGGTCGGTGCCGCGCGGCGCGCCACCGACGGTGAGGACGCCGATCGCGCCACTCGCACCCGAGCGCACCTCGCCGACGCTGTGGTAGTGGGCACTGGTGAGAATCGTGCCGCCGAGCACCCGCGCGAACCGGCGCAGCGCGATGCGGTCGGCGTCGAGGCCGTTCTGCAGGGTCAGCAACGGAAGCTCCGCCGCGACCCCCGGACGGCCGTCGATGTCGACCGGCCGCCACGCCCAGGTACGCACGGCGGCCTCGGCGTCCTGCACCTTCGTGGCGAGCACGAGCAGGTCACCGCCGCGCAGGTCCACCTCGTCGGGGTCTGACGCGGTGGACACCCGCACGGTCCGCGGTTCGCCGTGCTGCACATACCGCAGGCCGTCTTCACGTATCCGCCGGATGTGCTCTCCGCGGCCGACCAGCACGTGGTCGATGCCCGCTTCGGTGAGCTGGGCGGCGAGCATGGCGCCCACCGCGCCCGCCCCGATGATGATGTACCGGGTCACCTGTGTGATCCTGCGGCAGGAAGATCCGCCACGTCCAACGACGAAGCCCGATGACGACCCATCATCTTTCCCGATGGATGTGGGCTCTTCTCCCAGGCAGACGCGACGCCTCCCAGGCAGACACGAGGCCCGGGCGACGGCCGCCCTCCCGGCAGGCCGCCGCCCGGGCCCGCGGCCCGGCCGGTTACCAGCTCAGCTGGATACCGGCCCGACTGGATACCGGCTCAGTGCAGCGGGTTCTTGGCGGGAACGGCCGCCGACATGTCGGTGATCTCCGCCCAGCGGTCGGCGACCTCGGCCGGCGTCGGGGGCTGCTCGAACTGCACACCGGCGTTCTGGAACAGCTGGACCCGCTGCACGAGCCCACCGCCGAGGACGAGGACCGAGCCGGTGTCGGTGCACTCGTCGGTCATCAGCTGGGTCACGACGGGCGCGACGAACGCGGTCGAAAGCTTGGCGAGAAGGTCGGCGGAGGCGATGTCGGCGGTCATCCGGGTCGCGGCGATCGGGGCGATCGCGTTGGCGGTGATGTCGTACTTCGCGCCCTCGATCGACAGGGTGTTGATGAGGCCGACCAGGCCCATCTTCGCGGCGCCGTAGTTGGACTGGCCGAAGTTGCCGAACAGGCCGCTGGTCGAGGTGATCACCACGATGCGCCCGTACCGCTGCTCGCGGAAGTGCGGCCACAGCGCGCGGGTGATGTTGTAGCCGCCGTACAGGTGGACCTGGATGACGGCGTCCCACTGGGCGTCGGTCATCTTCGCGTACGAGACGTCACGCAGGATCCCGGCGTTGCTGACCACGCCGTGCACGGCCCCGAAGGCGTCGAGGGCCGTCGCCACGATCGCGGCCGCGCCCTCGGCGGTGGCGACGCTGTCGTAGTTGGCGACCGCCTCCCCGCCGGCCTCCCGGATCTCGGCGACGACCTTGTCCGCCATCTCGGAACCGGAGCCCGACCCGTCCCGGGCACCGCCGAGGTCGTTGACGACAACCCGCGCTCCGTTCGCGGCGAGCAGCAGGGCGTACTCCCGGCCGAGCCCACCCCCGGCGCCCGTGACGATGATTACGCGACCGTCGACTCCCGACATCCCATCCTCCTGACACCCACGCCCCCGAACGCACCACTGCGTTCTGGCTCGGATGCTAGTTTCCGGACGTCGAGCAGGTACCGGGGCAGCGGCGCACAGCACACGGCATACGGCACACGGCACACCGGAAACGCCAGCGCACACCCACACCGTCTCGCGGAGCCGGCGGATCACAGGAGCCTGCGCAGGAGGCGTCGCGCCCGCTGCGTGTACGGCGGGTACACGAACCGGAGGTCCGGCCGGTTGCTCCGGGCGAGGACCGCCTTGCGGTGGCTGAGCGTCTGGAAGCCCCACTCGCCGTGGTAGGCCCCCATCCCGCTGGCGCCGACCCCGCCGAACGGCAGCGACGGGACGAGACAGTGCACCGCGACATGGTTGATCACCGCGCCGCCGGCGGGGACCTGATCGACGACCCGCCGGGCCAGCGCCCGCGACCGGCTGAACACGTACACCGCGAGTGGCTTGTCGCCGCGGTTGACGTACCGCACCGCCTCCTCGACCGAGTCGACGCCGAGGACGGGCAGGATCGGCCCGAAGATCTCCTCCCGCATCAGCGGCTCGTCGGTCCCGGGATCGACGACGACGGTCGGTTCGATCGTCAGCGCCGCCTCGTCGACCCCACCGCCACTCACGATGGTGCCCTTGGTGGACAGCAGATAGCCCGCCAGCCGGTCGAACTGACGTGCGTTGACGATGCGCAGCCCGCCGGCCGCACCCGCGCGGAACTCCGCGATCGTGGCTGTGATCCGCTCGAGAAGCCGGTCCTTGACCTGCTCGTCGACAAGGATGTAATCCGGCGCGATACAGGTCTGCCCGGAGTTCATCAGCTTCACCCAGACGACCCGGCGTGCGACGACGTCCAGGTCGGCGTCCGGTGCCACGATCACCGGGCTCTTGCCGCCGAGCTCCAGGGTGACCGGGGTGAGGGTGCCCGCCGCCCCGGCCATGATCTTTCGGCCGATCTCCGTTCCGCCGGTGAACAGCGCATGGTCGAAGCCGGCCGCGAGCAGCCCCTGGGTCAGCTGCCCGCCGCCTTCCACGACCTTGACGGCGTCGACGTCGAGGTACTCGGGGATGAGCCGGGCCAGCAGCGCGGACGTCGCCGRGGCCAGCTCGGACGGTTTGACGACGACACAGTTGCCCGCCGCGACCGCGGCGACCAGCGGCGCGAGGCACAGGTAGACGGGGTAGTTCCACGGCCCCACGACGAGCACGACGCCGAGCGGCTCGTACTGGACCCAGCCGGCCCCGGGCCACTGGTGCAGCGGAAGACGCTGGCGGCGCCGGCGCATCCACGACCGCAGGTGCCTGCGGGCGTACACGGCCTCGGCGCGGGAGGACCCGATGTCGGCGAGCCAGGCCTCCATCTCGCTGCGGCCCAGATCCTGCTCGAGCGCGCCCGCGAGGTCGCTCTCCCGCTCGTCGAGCAGCCGGATCACGGCATCGAGCTGGGCCAGCCGCCAGGCCACCGGCCTCGTGCGACCGGTCGCGTGCAGGGCGCGCAGCGAGGTCACGAGCCCGGCGGGGTCCGGGGCCCCGGTGACGTCGTCGCCGAGGTGTCGGGTCGTCATGAAGCACTCCGGGACGAGGACGAGGAGGTCACGTGGTCGGGCGTCATGCCCTCGACGCCCATCATCCGGCACGGACGTCCAGATGCCTCCGGGTGCGGGCGCACAGGGTGTTGATCAACCATTCCACAAATCGGAGTCCGGACCGTGGGTTCGTCCGACCTGAGGACAGGAGCTGACCTCAGCGGAGGCCACGCTGGGTCTCGATCCCACCGAGGCGCACACCCACAGGAGAAACAGCCCATGACCATCCTCGTCACCGGTGCCACCGGCGCCGTCGGCAGCCACCTTGTCAGCGCCCTGCTCGATCAGGGCGAGACCGTGCGCGCACTCAGCCGCGATCCCGGGAAGGCGTCGCTGCCCGCCGCCGTCGATGCCGTCGCCGGTGATCTCGGCGACGCCTCCACCCTCGGCGACGCGRTGTTCGGCGGGGTGCGGCAGGCCTTCGTGTTCCCCGCCGAAAGCGGAGTGGAAGCGTTCATGACCGCGGCGATCGCCGCCGGCGTGGAACGTTTCGTCGTGCTCTCCTCACTCGCCGCGGCGAAGGAGCACGCCCGCGACGCGGGCTCGGCGAGCCAGCTCCACCACACGGCGATCGAGGCGGCCGTGACCTCGCGCACCGATGCCTGGACGATCCTGCGCCCAGGCACCTTCGCCAACAACCTGCTCGCCTGGGCGTGGCCGATCAGGAACGGCTGGCCGATCCGCGCACCGTACCTGCGGTCCGCCCAGGCGCCGATCCACGAGGCGGACATCGCGGACGCGGCCGCGGCGGCACTGCTGCGCGACGACCTGATCGGCCGGGCGATCCCGCTCACCGGCCCACGGTCGCTGACCCGTGCCGAGCAGATCGCCGCCATCGGTGCGGGCATCGGCCGCGCGCTGCGGTCCGTCGAGATCACCCCCGAGGAGTTCCGTGCCGACGTCGGCGAGTTCATCCCGGAGCCGATCGTCGCGATGCTGCTCGCCTACTGGCACGACACCCTCACCGAACCGGACCGCGTGCGGCCGGGCGTCACCGAGCTGACCGGCCGACCCGGCCGCACGCTCGAACAGTGGGCACACGATCATCGCACCGATTTCACCCCCGTCACGGAGCGGTGACGTCCTCAGCCAGGCACATACTCGGCCACCGATCGGGGTCGCCACAGGAGCACACGAACGCGCGATGTCAAGGCCCCGACGCGATCTCTGGATCGGCGCTTGATCCTCTGGTGGCCTGGCGTAGCGTCGGACGCCCCCGCGAGCGTGTAGAGTCATCCTCGGTTCGGGCGAGCAGCCCAGAACCACCACTCGTCCGGGTGGCGGAATGGCAGACGCGCTAGCTTGAGGTGCTAGTGCCCTTTAACGGGCGTGGGGGTTCAAGTCCCCCCTCGGACACAACCTTTACGCCTACGTGCCTTGAGGCAGGCGTTGCTGCGACCAGCAGCCTCTGCTCAGAGGGCTTGTAGGTCAGGCGGACTCCCAGCGCAGCGTAGACCTTCGCCTTGTCCTCCGGATCGGCGTCGCGAAGCACCCGACGGAGATCATCCAATCGCTCGACAAGATCCGCGATCTCCTGGCGGGACAGACGCGGCCGTGCCTGTCGGGAGCAGGTGGAGAGGACGGCCTGGGCGGCGGCGCGCTGCGCTGTCGTCTCCGCGATCCAACCCGCGACGGTCGTCTCGTCGGCACCTGCGTCAAGGGCGGCCCTGTAACGGGCGAGCTTGCGGTCGCACTCAGCCACCTGCCTCTGTGCGGCGGCCCGGCGAGGGTCGTCCGCTTCCGGGTCGCTCTGGGCCTGGGTCATGGCGTCGATCGTGTCGGAGACGCGGTGGGGTGCGAAGCGGGTGAACAGCCAGTCGTCGAGGGGCCGGACGATCGCCGCTTCGCGCAGGTAGACGTTGCTCGGATGGTGCACGTGGTTCGCCAGGGCGTACTCCTGGGGGTAGCGGCAGCGGTAGTGCGCCTTCCCGTTGATCCAGTTACCCTGCATCTTCCGGGTGCACAGACCGCAGTGCAGCATCCCGCGGAACAGGTAGCGACGGGTGTCGCGCCGCTGGCCGCGTTCGCTGGGCGGGACGACCCTGCGGGCAGCACGCAGCGTCTGTGCCTGGGTGAAGGTGTCGATGTCGATGATCGCGGGATGGGCCCGCTCGGTAGACCACACCCAGGTCTCGGTCGCGTTCCACCGAAACTTGGTCTCATAGCCGAGGGCCACGTCCTCGACGTCGAGCAGAACGTCTTCCTTCCGCTGCTTCCCCCAGATCTCGTGGCCGGTGTACCGGGGGTTGGAGAGGATCGTACGGATCGCACCCTTCGACCAGGCCAGACCTTCACGGTGGCGGTTACGGGCCCGATCGTTGGCGGACGGGCACGGGATCCCGTCGGCTGTCAGCCTTTCCGCGATCGCGAAGACTCCCGCACCACCGAGGAACATCTCGAAGATCCGGACCACCACGGGGGCCGTCGCAGGATCGGGTTCGAGGCGGTGCAACCGTCGCCCATCGGCAGCCTTGGCCGGGTTCGGATGGGGCCCGGCGTCGGCGAGCCGGTACCCGTAGGGCGGCCGGCCCCCGAGATAGCGGCCCTCGACCTTGGTCTGCGCCTGCATCGCCGACCGCACCCGGATCTTGATCCGGTTCCGCTCCCCCTTGGACATGCCACCGAACACCGACATGATCATGTCGTGGGCTTCCGACGTCGGGTCGATCGGCCCGCCGACCTCGGGCACCCACAGCGCGACGCCGTAATGCTCGAACACAGGCATCGTCAGGCTGTACTGGTTGCCGTAGAACGCACGGTGTGGTTCACCGACCACCACAGCATCAAAGCCGCGCTCCCGGTCGGCCAGCGCAGCAAGAAGCAGACTCGCCTGCGGACGCCGTTTCCACGGCAGCGAGCGTGACTGGCCGACATCGAAGTACTCGGCCACGATCTCCCCATGGCCGTCGATCAGCGCCGTAGCACGGGCGATCTGCCAGTGCCGGGATGCCTCAGGGTCCTGCTGGTCCTCGGTCGAGACTCGCCCAGTGAAGGCAAACCGTATCCGAGCCGACTCCGGCCTTCCGACGGCGGCCGGCAGAGTGGGAGAGGACGTCATCCAAATCACCACTTTCCATCCTGAACAGGATTGATGTTCCGCGGATGGCCGGCATCATCTAGCCAGCACAACCCGGGAATACTCAAGAACCGTCGCTCCGCCTCCGGCGGGCGCGACCATCACCTCTGGTCTCTGCGGATTCCTCAGTTGGTCCACGCTCACCGACAGCAAGAAGTATACGCAACAAAGCCCGTGCTGCTTCAGGGGAAAGCGGCGGCGAATCATCAAGAATAATGACACAAATAGCGTCGTCACGATGCACACCAGCCCGGTTACACGCCGTGCCCACCGCGTCCCGTTCAGCCGACTCCTCGCCATGCACCCGAGCGGCAGCTGCCTCGCCTAGGCTTTCCAGCTCAGCAGACTCTGTCGGAGCGGCTTGCTCCTCCTCCCTCACGGTCACCGACTCCAACACACACGGACCGCCGACGGACCGCGGTAGGCGCGATCACACCATTTCCTTGACCTCGCGATCCGCCGACCGTCTGACTGCAAGATGTCCAGCGCTCCCGGGCGTCGGATGGAACCTTTTCGCAAACAAACACTCGTCATACCAATGGACGCTCAGCCTACCGATCCCCGAGATATTCCCCGAGACCTACACCACAGGAGCGCGAAAACCGTCGATGCTCACTCGCCAACCTCAGAACCTCCTGAAGGCCGCCAGGGGAACCCGTAGCCGTCCCAAAATTTTCACCACCGCACGTTCGCCACCGCACGAACGGGGCCCAGGAATCCAAGCCACACGGAGGTCGCCGTCACCCCAATACCCAATGACCTCCAGCCCCCCACAACCAAACTCAAACCTATAATCTGCCGGAATATAGACTCTCGCCGCGCTACTGCGCCCGCGGATCACCTCCACGGGCGTCGGGAGAACGACGTTGACAGCCTGCTGCGGTCCGATTGTGCACGGATCACCCCCACGGGCGTGGGGAGGACAGAATCCATCGCGCACCCGAGTATTCGCGTTGCGGATCACCCCACGGGCGTGGGGAGGACCGCACGCCCGTCGTACCATCCATGTGAGTCCTCGGATCACCCCCACGGGCGTGGGGAGGACGCGCACAAGCGCGCCGTGGGTGCGGTCGCGGCCGGATCACCCCCACGGGCGTGGGGAGGACTCATCGGATCCGCCATCCGGCTGCGGATTCGGCGGATCACCCCCACGGGCGTGGGGAGGACGGC
>NZ_MOWP01000021.1:0-9775 GCF_001983215.1 Frankia sp. CcI49 | reverse complement strand
CACCACCACGGCGGTGTGTGCGGATCACCCCCACGGGCGTGGGGAGGACACTTGCTGATCTGGCCTTTTATACCGCCCCCTGCATCCGTTGTGTTTTCTTGGCGGCCGAGCGGTGACGCCTCGGGGGCACCGCCCAGTGATGGCTGTCTAGCAAGGAACTACGCTTCCAGGATGGATCTTGGGGGAGATCGCGGGGAGCGGTGTACCGCTGACGCCGGCAACGGCGCAGCGGTGGACCTGCGGCTTTGGGGCAAGTACGGCTCTTTGCCGTGGGCCTATCCGTTGGCGTGTCATCTGGTYGACACGGGCGCGGCCGTTGAGGTGTTGTGGCGCAGCACGGTGCCGGAGTCCGCGCGTCTGGCGGTGGCCCGCGAGCTGGGAGCGTCTGTGGAGGACGCCGGTCGCCTGGTCGCCTTCTGGGCTGCGCTGCACGATATCGGCAAGATTACTCCGGGCTTTCAGATGCAGGTTCCGAAGGCTTTCGCTGCGTTGCAGGGCAGCTATACGACGGTCGGGGCGTCGGGCCGGTTCCGTCATGAGGAGGCGTCGCAGCGGTTCCTGCATCGGGTGTTGGCCGAGCTCGGGTACGGACACGGCCTGCTCGGTAATGCGTCCGCGGCGCGGGTCGCTCAGCTGCTGGGTGGCCATCACGGCTGTTTCTACGGCGTCCAGCCACGGCATGCGGATCCGCGGGTGCCGTGCCCGGAGCTGGGAGGCAACGAGTGGGAGCGCGCACGGCGCAGCGTGTTGAGGGAGGTCTCCGCGGTTTTCGGCCCTCCGGCGGCACCTCGGGCGGTGACGGTGCTGGGCGGGGCGGTCGCATGCGGCCTGGTGGTGTTGGCGGACTGGCTGGTCAGCCAGGAGGACTTCCTTCTCGATCAGCTCCGCGATGTACCCGCGGAGGCGAGAGAACTCGACCTTCGTGAGCACCGTGACCGTTCCGCTGGACGGGTCGCGGCCCTGGCACGAGAGGCCGGGCTTGGACGGCTGTCGTTGCGTGGCGGGTCGTTCGCTGCGGAGTTCCCTGAGTATCCGCCGAACGCGCTGCAGAGTTCTGTCGCGGCGGACCTGCCTGGGCTGGTGACGGGGCCGGGTCTGCTTCTGGTGATGGCCCCGATGGGGATGGGCAAGACGGAGACGGCGCTGCACGCCGCGCGGCTGATGGGCGATGCGGCGGGGACGTCGGGCGTGTTCGTCACGCTGCCGACGATGGCGACCTCGGATCAGATGTACCGGCGGGTTCGGGCGTACGCGCAGCGTCGCCGGGCCCCGGACGTGGATGTGGCGGTGACGTTGCTGCATTCGATGTCCTGGCTCAACGCGGCCTACCAGGACACAGCGGACGGGCTGGACGTCGATCGGGGCCCGGTGTTGACCGGCGGCGGCCAGGTGCAGGCGCACGCCGCAGGTGAGGACAACGCCGGGGCGCAGACCGCGGCGACGGTGTGGCTGCGGGGCCGCAAGCGGGGTCTGCTGGCGCCGATGGCGGTGGGCACCGTGGATCAGGCGCTGCTGACGGTGCTGCCGGTACGGCACAACGTGCTGCGGATGCTGGGCCTGGCGGGCAAGGTCCTGGTCGTCGACGAGGTACACGCCTACGACGCCTACATGCAGTATCTGTTGGCGCGGTTGCTGACATGGCTGGGTGCGTTGCGGGTTCCGGTGGTCCTGCTGTCGGCGACGCTGCCCGGTCAGGTCGCCGCGCGGCTGGTCCGCGCCTATCTGACCGGTGCCGGTGGGAAGGCGTACCGCGGGCAGGTCGAGGTGGCCTATCCGGGCTGGGTGTACGCGGACGCGGCCAGCGCGGTGATCACGACTCGCCCGTTCGAAGTCGCGTCGCGGACCCTCGCCGTCGACCTCGTCGATGTGCCGACCGTATCCGAGGACGTCTCGGCCCCGGCTGACCGCCCGGCCGCGGATGTCGGGCTGCCGGTGAAGGACGGGGCTGATCGGGCTGCTGTTGTGAAGGCGGAACTTGCGCCGCTGCTGCGGGAGAGCGGCTGCGCGATGGTTGTGTGCACCACCGTCGCCGAGGCCCAGCAGACGTTCGTCACGCTGCGGGAATGGTGCTCGAAGGCGGCGAGCTCAGCGGGTGAACCGCGGGTGATGCTGCTGCACGCTCGGATGCCGGCGCGGCAACGCGAAGCGCTGACGGAGGAGGTGACGAGAGCGTTCGGTCGAGAGGTGACCCATCGGCCCCGCAGACCCACGATCCTTGTCGCTACGCAAGTAGCCGAACAAAGCCTCGACCTTGATCTTGACTTGGTGGTCAGCGATCTGGCCCCGATCGCCCAGCTTCTACAGCGGGCGGGCCGTTGTCAGCGCCACCAGCAGGTCGACGACGAGGACCTGCGTCCACAGTGGGCGCGCAGGAATCCAAGGCTGGTGGTACTCGTCCCCCGTGGCCCGGACGGGACGCTGGAGCTGCCGAAGCGGTGGACCGCGGTGTACGACGCGTCGCTGCTGCGCCGGACCTACGAACTGCTCGCCGACCGGCACCCCCAGCCCGTGGAGATCCCAGCGGACGTGCAGCCGATGGTGGAGCAGGTCTACGACGAGACGTTCCACGAGGACCTTTCCGACGACGAGATCACGCGCTTCGCGAACGACGAGGCGGCCTTCGGTATCGCGGCCACGGTCGCGATCAAGAACCCGCGGAAGGTTCTCGATCTCAGCGAGCTCACGAAGACGGAGATCGACGAGGACCTGGTTTCCACCCGGCTGGGAGCCGAATCGGTGCGGGTGGTCTGCTGCTACGTCGACGACGACGGCACCCGCTGGCTGGATCGTGCCCGGACCTCCCGGCTGCCCGTGACCGGATACGGTCCGAAGCGCCGATTCACCTCGGCGCAGGTCAAGGCGGTGCTCTCGGAAAGCCTCCCGCTGCGGGACGGCGCCTGGCGCCGCCGCGATCGGAACACCACTGCCCCGCCGGCCGCCTGGGCTGACAACCCGCACCTGCGCGACGTGCTGGTCCTGCCGCACCGTCTCGACCCCGACGGCACTGTCCACCCGGTCACCGTCGACAAGCGCATGTTCTACCTCGACGAAGCCCTCGGCCTGACCGGCTGAGAGCACCGCGGAACGGCCAAGCAACACATTTCTGTCGGTGGTGGTCGCTAGCGTCGGTCCACGTCGACAACGGAGTCGGCGACCGGCGACGAAGCTGGAGAGCAACGGGGGTTGCCTGTGAGTAGACAGTGGTAAGCGGTCCCGCCTTCGATCTGCGAAGGCAGCCGTGGGTACCAGTTCGAGAAGAAACGGCACACGACAAGGTCGGGCTCCAGGATGTTCTGGAACGAGCGCATGAATTAACGGATATCGATGTTCCGATGCCGCCGGCGGCGGTTGGCCTGTGGCGGGTTCTCACGTTGCTGGCARCTCGGGTGACCGAGCTGGATAAGGATGACCTGTCGGCCGGCGAGTTCCTTGAAAGGCGCAGCAAGGTTCTGGAGCGGCGCCAGTTCGCCCCGGACGACATCGAAAAGTACTTCGGCAGGTACCCAGGCCGGTTCGATCTGTTCGACCGTGAACGGCCCTGGTTGCAGGACCCGCGGCTGGCGACGGAGTGCTCCGCGACGTCGGGCCTGAACCGCATCGTGTTCGGTCGTTCCTCGGGGAACAACCAGGTCTGGCTGGGCCATCACACCGACCTGGCGCCCCGGCCGGTTCCCGCCGCGGAAGGGGCGTGGCATCTGCTCGCCACCCTCTACTACGGTCCGTCCGGGCGCTGCACGACCCGTACAGTGAAGGGCCGCTCGGAAGGAAACACGGCTGCCGGGCCGCTGCGAAGCGGACTGTCCTGCCACCCGGTGGGCAAGAATCTGTTCGAGTCTTTGATCGCAGGCATTCCCGTGCCTGACGACGGGGACGAATACCGCGCCAACGCCGAGGATGAGGCCCCTTGGGAGGCCGACGGGCTGGGAGACCCGCTGCGAGGACCGGCGCCGCTGCGTGGGATGGCCCGAGTGCTGGCGGGCCGCTTCCAGCATGCGGTGCTGCTGACCCCCGATCCGTCCGGTAAGCAGGTCGTCGACGCCACGATGACCTGGGCTTGGCGTACCAAGGGCAACGAAGGTCTCGACCCCTATCTGATCTATCAGACGAACAAGAAGGGCGAGCCGTATCCGCGGCAGGCGAGCGCCACCCGCGCGACGTGGCGGGATCTGGATGCCCTGCTCCTCGACAGCGATGAGCAGCACCACCGCCCGGCGGTTCTCAGCGCGGTGCAGTACCTGCCACCCGAAACGGTGCAGCATATGCGGGTTCGGGTGTTCGGCTTCGATCAGGATGGCCAGACCCGTGACCGGCAGTTCTTCACCCAGACAACCCCGCCGGTCCTGCGCTGGCTCCAGGAACGCGACCCCGCCTTCGCTTACGGCGTCGGTCGTGTGCGCGATGCGGCGGAACGCGTCGGTCGGAACCTGACCCAGGCGTTGAAGGCGGCCTGGGCGCTACAGGCCGACCCGGCCGACGACGGGATGCACGCGCCGTCCCGTCTCGATGGTGGTCCGGGGCCGTGGGTCGCCGCCGCGGATGGGCGGTACTGGCCTGCGGCCGAGCGCGTGTTCTGGGATGTGCTGCGCCGCGCGGAGCAGGCCACCGAGGCCGATGGTGATCCGCTCGCGGTGTTCCAGGAGGCTCCGGCCCGGTTCGTCCAGGAGGCGGAGCGGGCCTACGACGACATCGCCGACCAGGTGGACGCCCGGACACATGGGCGGATGACCCGCGCGCTCGCGCGGTATCGCGGCCGGCTGCGTTCCGGTATCTGATCCAGGAGAAGACACCTCATGACTGTTCTGGACACTGCTGCGGCGGTCGATGCACCCGGCCGCCGTGGCTCGTCGTCCTACCCGGCCTGGGACGAGCTGCTGGGCCCGGCCCGGCATCTCGTACGCACAGCCGAACGGACGTTGGTCGTGCCCGCGGACCGGTCTGCGTTGCGGCGCAGTCTCGGCAAGCCGCTGGCCCATCCGATGACCCAGCCCGCGCACCGCATCGTCGCCCCCTGCCTGCAGTTCCTTCCCGATCCCGACGCCAGCAGGCTGGATCGGCGCACGCTCGTCCACATCGCTGCGGCCGAGCGGGCCTTCTACACGGTGGCGGCACTGATCGCCGCCCAGCCACGGACGGCCCGCGACAGCCATATCGCCCAGGCCGCCTCAGCGCAGCGGCACGTCGCAGCCTCGGTCGAACCTCCGGCTGAGGCCGGCGGTGAAACGGCGAAGGCTGGCAGCGGAACGGCAGGCACCCCGGGTACCCAGGCCTCCGTCGCCGTGCCGCCGCAGACAGACACATCTGCCGAATCCACCTCAGGCGCGGCGCAGGGCGTGAACCTGGGCCGCTGCCTGGCGGGGGCGATCAACAGCCGTCCCGGTGCCGAGCGTGCCGCGATGTACCGGCGGTTGGAGCCCCGGCTGCGGCTGCTATGTCGCCAGGACCTCGACGGAGTGCACCGTCATCTCCCCCCGCTGATCCGCCAGCTACGCGCGGACGAGGTCACCGTCGACTGGGTCCGGCTCACCGTCGACCTGGCTCGCTGGGGCACGTACCCCGATCAGGTCGCGAAGACCTGGCTGCAGCAGTTCTACCGGACGGCCCGCCTCACCGGCGGCCCGGCCGATTCCCCCGACCTCGACACCACTGACGACACCGAAGGCGAGACGTCATGACCGCCCGTTTCGTGGACATCCACCTGCTGCAGCCCGTTCCCTACGCCAACCTGAACAGGGACGACCTCGGCGCGCCGAAAACCGTCGTCTACGGCGGGAAGTCACGGACCAGGGTGTCGAGCCAGTGCTGGAAAAGGCAGGTCCGTCTGGAGGTCGAGACCGCGCTCGACGATCCCGCGGTACGCACCCGGCGGATCATCAGCGCCGTCGCGGAGCGGTTGACCGGCCAGGGCTGGCCCGCCGAGCTCGCCACCTACGCCGGCCGGCAGGTTCTGCTTTCCGCGGGCAAGAAGGGAATCAAGACCGAGGCCGCGGACACCGGGAACGGCGAGGGCAACGGCGGAGCAAAAGGCAAGGCCGACAAGGCTGAGATCTCCTCGGTACTGCTCTACCTGCCTGCCGCCGGCCTCGACGAGCTCGCCGTGCTCGCCGCGGCCCACCGGGACCGCCTCGAGACCGAGATCGCGAAGAAGCCGGCGCAGCAGCGTCCGGTGCTGCCGGTCGACGAGGTCGCCGCGATCCTGTCCAGCCGGACAGGCACGATCAACCTGTTCGGGCGGATGCTCGCCGAGCTGCCCGGCGGCAAGGTGGACGGTGCGGTGCAGGTCGCCCATGCGTTCACCGTGCACGCCACCAACCCCGAGGTCGACTTCTTCACCGCCGTCGACGACATCCCCGCGTTCGGGGACGCCGGCAGCGGCCACATGAACGCCGGTGAGTTCTCGGCCGGAGTCTTCTACCGGTACGCCAGCCTCGACCTGGCCGGGCTCGTCGCGAACCTCGACGGCGACAAGGCCACCGCGTTCGAGCTGACCCGCCACTTCCTCGGCGCGTTCGTGGCCGCGCTGCCGTCGGGGAAGCGCACCGCCACCGCGCCGAACACCCTGCCCGAGCTGATCTACGTGGCGGTGCGTCAGGACCGGCCGATCTCGCTCGCCGCGGCGTTCGAGCGGCCCGTCCCGGCCGGGATCGAAGGCGGCCACGGCGAACCCGCCCGCGAGGTCCTGTCTGACTACGCCACCGGCCTGCACCGTTTCTGGGGTACCGACCAGATCACCCTGCATGGTCAGGCATCGATCGACGGCAAGGCCCGCGACGGCCTCGGTGACAGCTATGACTCCTGGCCGGCGCTGCTCGATGCCACCCTCGCCGCCGCCGCCCGCGAGGAATCGGCGGAGGGCGCCGCGTGAGCGGACTCGTCCTGCGCCTCGCCGGGCCGCTGCAGTCCTGGGGTGAACACAGCGTGTTCGCGGTGCGGGACACGGCCGGTTTCCCGACCCGCTCCGGTCTGATCGGCCTGTTCGCCGCCGCGATGGGCCTTTCCCGCGGCGAGTCGTTGACCCGCTTCGACGACCTGCGGCTGACCGTCCGCGTCGACACCCCCGGAGTTCTGCTCACCGACTTCCACACCGTCGGCGGTGGCCTCCCCGCCCATCGCACCGTGCCCACCGCGGACGCCAAACGCCGACCCGGCGACACCGGCACCATCGTCACCCGTCGCCGGTACCTGTCCGATGCCGTGTTCACCGTCGCGGTCACCGGCCCCGACGACATCCTCGACACCATCGGGCAGGCGCTGGAACGTCCGGTCTGGCAGCCCTACCTGGGGCGACGATCCTGCCCACCCGACGAACCGCTCATGCTGCGTCGCAGGACCGCGGACCCCGAAGGTGACCTGYGCACCCGGGTACCACTGCCACGCCGACCGCGCAGCAGACCCGGCCCCGACGGGCTGGTCGAGATCGATTTGCTGAGCGAGACCGAACCCGGAGATGGACGGGCCGCGCTCACCGAACTCGCCGACGTGCCCGAAAGCCTCGATCCTCTCGATCGCCGCTATCGGCGGCGTGCCGTCTACCGGCAGACCGCCCACCTGCCCGGGACCCTGCTCGCCGGCCCCGGCCGTGGTTACCAGCAGGCGCTGTACCAGTACATGCGTGCCGACCAGGAGCAGCCGTGACCGCCTGGCTGATACAGATCGCCCCAGACGAACGGCGCCGCGACATCCGCCGCGAGCTCGCCGACGCCGACCGCCTCCACAAACGGCTCATGATGCTCATCCCCGACGACCTCGGGGACGACGCCCGCACCCTCGCCGGGCTGCTGTTCCGCGTCGACCGCACCCGCACGGGCACCCGGCTGCTCGTCCAGACCCGCCTCGAACCCGCCCTCGATCGGCTGCCCCCCGGCTACGCCCAGGCCGCGACCCGCAAACTCGGCCCGTTTCTCGACAGCATCACCAACGGCGCCGCCGTGCATTACCGCCTCACCGCGAACGCTGCCAAACGCGGCGGGCGTACCGCAGGACCCCAGGAAGGAAAGATCATCCCGCTACGCGGCGCCGCGGCCGACGATTGGTGGGCCAACCGGGCCGCCCGCTGCGGGCTGGAACTACGCAGCCTGACCGGCACCCCCGAAGACGACGTCACCGGCCTCCGTTACGACGGGCGGCGGATTCGTCACGCCCTGACCCGCTTCGACGGACACGCCATCATCACCGATCCCGAGGCCGTTTGCAGCGCCGTCCTCGACGGTGTTGGCCGCGCCCGTTCCTACGGCGCCGGTCTGCTCAGCCTCGCGCCGCTGCGCGCTGCCGGATGAGCGTCACCCGCGCGCCTCAGACCGCCAAACATCGCCTCGGCCGGCCGACCCTGGCCATGCTGCCCCGCGTCGCGGATTCCCTGTCTTTCCTTTACCTGGAATCCGTCCGTATCACGCAGGACGACACCGGCATTCTCGGCTACGTCGAAACATCTGACGGCGTCGAAAAGGTGTATCTGCCGACCGCGGCCCTGTCCTGCCTGTTACTCGGCCCCGGAACCTCCATCACCCAACCCGCGCTCGCCACCCTCGCCCGACACGACACCAGCGTCGTCTGCGTCGGTGCCGGTGGGATCCGCAGCTACGCCAACATCCAACCCGCCGGCCTCACTACCCGATGGCTGGAACAGCAGGCCCGCACCTGGGCCGACGACACCCTGCGGGTCCAGGTCGCCGCGCGCATGTACCGGACCCGTTTCGCTGTCGACGTCCCCGAAAGCACCACCCTCGCGCGGCTCCGCGGGATGGAAGGGCAGCGGGTCAAGGCCTACTACAAACTCCTCGCCCAGAAACACCGCATCCCCCGCTTCCGTCGCAACTACGACCCGGCGAAATGGGACACCCAGGACCCCGTCAACCTCGCTCTGTCCGCCGCGAACACCTGCCTCTACGGCATCGTCCACGCCGCCGTCTGCGCCCTCGGCTGCTCCCCCGCCCTCGGCTACATCCACAGCGGCACCCAACTCGCGTTCGTCTACGACATCGCCGACCTCTACAAGGCGAAAACCACCATCCCGCTCGCGTTCGCGCTCCACGACTCACCGGACCCCGAACGCGCCGCCCGCGCCGGACTCCGCGAAGAATTCCGCCTCATCCGCCTTCTCCCGAACATCATCAACGACATCCAGGCCATGCTCGACCTCAGCCGGGACCTCGACACCGACGACGACCCGGGAGACCGCGCCAGCCTCGCCGTCGACATGGTCCACCTTTGGGACCCCGACCTCGGGGCCCTCCCCGCCGGCGTCAACTACAGCAACGACATCCCGGCCGCCGGCGACGACGTTCCGGGGCTGAGCCCGCCGGCCGGCACCATCGACAACGGCGATATCGAGGACGACGACGTCCTCATCAACCTGGGCAACCCATGGCCTCAATGATCGTCATCTCCACCACCGCGGTTCCCGACCACGTCCGCGGCGCTCTCAGCCGCTGGCTCATCGAACCCACCGCGGGCCTGTACGTCGGCACCGTCTCCGCCCGCGTCCGGGACGAACTCTGGAACGCCGTCGCCGCCAGCGTCGCCGACGGCGCCGCGGTCTGCATCCACCCCGCCGACACCGAGCAAGGCTTCAACATCAGAACCGCAGGCGAGCGCCGCCGCCACGTCCTCGACTACGACGGCCTCCAACTCATCGCCCTCAAATCACAACAACCGCAGGAGGCCTCCTAAAAGCCCAGGTCAGTAAGTGTCCTCCCCACGCCCGTGGGGGTGATCCGAAGGACCCGCTGACGCAGTTCCTTCAGGACGCGTCCTCCCCACGCCCGTGGGGGTGATCCGG